>CAYWPU010000001.1:0-211497 GCA_964460805.1 uncultured Candidatus Saccharibacteria bacterium
TGGTGGCACTAATGCGCAACTGAGGCTCCATTATCTCAATAGGCGCGCGGAGGACGACCGTCTCGTCGCCACGCGTAGCAGTGAGTGCCACGTTATAGTGGCCAGCAAACTCATATACATGCGTAGCTATCCGTCCACGCGCCACGGTACCGTCACCAAAGGACCAATAATAGCGAGTGCCGTTATTATCTGAGTGTTTATCAGAGATGATCAGAAAATTAACCGGCGCCTGTACAGAGGCAACGCGAGGGATCTCGGCGCTCACCTTTAGCGCACCACTTGGTGAGGACTTCTTGGCAGAGCCACCACTGGAGCCGCCGCTCACTTGGGTGGTAGAGGCGTTTTCGTCATCATTGCCCTCCGTGGTGCTGGTGGCCGTGGCGTTATTATTAGGAGCACCAGCTCCAACTGTTATAGACTGAGTGGTAGTCCAAGATAAACCAGAGATCCTCGTTGTTAGCCGAGCGGTAATGGTGTGCGTACCAGCAGTGCTATCGCGATAATAAAAGTTGCGATTAGCTGAGTTATTATTCATCGTCAAAATATTATCTGAGGACCAACTGGTATTAGATGAGGAAAATTCGCCAGTAGGTGAAGAGGAACTCAACTCTAGGTCAGATGTCTCGCTGAGAGTCTCGGCCGTACCAGCAGAGTTCTGAGTGGTAATTGTTAAGCGATCGGAGATAGCTCCAGGCGCAACGGTAACCGGGTTATTAGTAAAAGCAATCTGAGTAATATTAGCCGTGGCCGCCAGAGCATGTTGGGCAACAAACAATGATACCCAGGTAAAGAGAGCGAGGGTAAAAATCATCTTTGCGCTTTTCAGTTTCATAAAAACTAATACTCTAATTCTGTCACCATTCTGTGTTCCCGATCATAGAGCGTGATCTTTTCCCGATCCTCGCTCCAGAGCTCCCAGCGCAGACCCAAGAAGACGCGCCACTCGGGCTGGTAAAAATTAGGCTGAGAAGCAAAAGTGGCAACACAAGAATCGTAATTGAAATTATCTTGGACAAATCGCCGACAGACGGAGCTTAGATCGTCCGTCCGGCCATCTACAGTCTTCTCTCCTTCAGAGTCAGTCTTGAACTCCGGCACGTGACAAGCCCGAATTGTCTCTATAAATCTATAACAATTATCGTCAATACCAGATACAGACGGCCAATCGCGGGGCGGCGGGCAGGCATTGCGCAGTCGGGGCGCGAACTCGGTACGCCGATCATCTTCCCAATAGCCACTACAACGATTGACCTGGAAGCCGGTGCCACCAGCCGGCGGGTGGGCGAGATCCAGCGGCGAGATGCCAGTAGTTATGATCACCTCGCCACCACGCTCTAGTATCAGATCTGTCTTGGCTTGCAAGCCGGCAGTAAACAGCTTAACCGCTTGCGGGATCACGGCCACGCCAGTAGTACCAGAGACCAAATGACTACCCACCACATAGTTCTTAGCGCCACGAGAGTTGGTGAGATACCAACCAGTGATATTAACCGGGGTCTCGCCATTATAACGGAGCGTGATGTACTCCTGATTGGGCAAATGAGTGGAGCGCGCTGTACCGGAACTGAGATAGAAATCGCCGGAGTAACTAGAGCGTGAGCCAGAACTGGAACTGTGAGTCTCACTACCACCGCCCTGATCCGGCGTAGTGCCCGCTGATCCACCATCAGTGCCGAACTTGGGTCCGTAGCCTGCGCCATCTCCAAGCGGCGCGGGCGGATTGATAAAGACACCGCTCGTGGCCTCGGGATTATAACGGCCACCAGTTGCGAGCCAAGCTACTCCAAGCAGAGCCAGCACAATCAGCAACCATTTGAGATCAGACGCCGCTTCGCCAGCTGCCATAATAAGCAAAATTATAACACAAGGCGTTTTTATTACACAACAAAAACCCCCGCATTACTGCGGGGGTTTTTGTTTTAGCTATCTCTACTCAACTTACGCTAAGTAGAGTTCACAAGTTTAGCTAGTTAAGGATCGAGAACGAACCAGTGCGGTAATCGGCCTCGGGGGTCAACACCTGCTGACTATCAGCGTCGGTAGCTGAACCGGCGAAGTTCACCGAGTACAAGCGCATGCGGTAGTTGTCGGCCAAAGCTGGGTTGAAGGTTACCCGGAGTTTGAACCGAGCAGTGCTACCAGCATTGATGCGGACAAATTCACCGCTAGTGGAACCACCGCTGACACGGGTCAGGTCAGTGCTGACTGAACCGGTCGTGGTAGCCGCAAAGCTGTTATCCTCGTCCTGGATGACGAAGTTGGCACCGGTGTTGCTCTCGGTGGTGCCACGAGTGGCAGAACCAAGCTCAACGTAAGCGGTGTCCTCAATCGCCTTAACATCGAAGACAATCTCGAAGATCGCCTCATCGTCCGCAGTGGACGCATCGGTGTTAGGCTTGTCGGTAACGCTGGTGCTGACGGTGGTAACCGTAACACCAGAGGAGAGGAACTCAATGTCGGTGCTATTGGCACTGCCAGAGAGCTCGCTGTTGGTCAACGCATCACCATTCTGGTCATCAGCGTCAACACCATCCTCGTCACTGGCAATCACCTGACCGGCAAAGCCAGCAGACAACTTGTCACCGTTGGTGAAGGCGCCATCAATGTCATTGATGTCGGCCTCCACAACAAAGCTGACTGTGTCATCCATGTCAATCACAACATCGTCGTCATCAAGATCGCTGACAACGAGACAGACTGCTGTGTCGGTAGTGGAAGCAAAGCCATCACTGCCGCCATCGCAATCCTTGTCCAAGGTGTAGGTACCAACCTCATCGCCACCCATCAATAGACGGAAGTCATTGGCGATCTCGGTTACACCCGCGCCACTGGAGGTGATGTCAATCACCAGAGTGTTGAGGAAGATATCGGAACCCTCCGCGCTAAGAGTGAAGCTTAGGATCTCAACATTCTTAGTATCGGAAGTGTCATCAACAGCCACAGTGTGAGCGTTGTTGATATTGTCGTCATCGTTCTCAACCGTCAACTCAACGTCACCAGAAGAGGAAAGGTCCTCAAAGCTGAAGGTCTCAGTGATGCCGTTATCGCCACCAGTGACACCATCACCATCGGTGTTCGTCAAGATAGCGCCGGTCGCATCCTCAAAGCGGATCTGACCAACGCCAACGATCCAATCCTGGTTGAGATCATCGCTGTCAATATTGTTATTGGCAGTGACCGCAACGTAGAAGCGCTCGGTGTCGTCCTCGCCTACAACAACGCCGGAAACCGGGATATTGCGGGAGTAGACATCTGAGTTCTCGGAGAAGTCGCTGACGTCAGCAGAGCCGACCATCTTGCTACCCATCCAGATAGAAACCTCCTCAACGTAGCGGTTCAAGCGATCGGAGCCGGAGCCCGTGTGCTCAAACTCTACGCGAACAGAGGTAAGTGCGATATCAGAGCCATCGGCCTCAACCTCAAAGCCGAGGATCTTAACATCCTCCTCGCCCTCAAGAACCTCATCCTCAACACCAGAGCTGCGCTCGGTGACAGTGATGTCACCCGCGCCGCCTTGGAGAGTGGAAGTGCTGGGGGTGGTGCCAGGGGTCGTGGTAGGAGGCACCATTGGAGCCATCATGCTAGCGACCTTAGTCGCCGTGATAGGACCGTAGTAACCAGCTGCTGGCGTAATGCCATTAGCGGTCTGGAAAGCAGCCAAAGCTGTTTGCGTCTGGGCACCAAAGTAGCCAGTCGCGCCAGCCGGGATGCTAAAGCCCTTGCTGATCAGGAAGTTCTGGAGGTTAGTAACCTCAGCGCCGGAGCTACCCATAGTGAGAGGAGCCATCGGAGCAGAACCAGTCATCATGCCGGTGCTGGGGGAAACCATGGCCATGAGCAGAGCCTTCTGGGAAGCGTTCAAGTTGAGCGCTACCGCGAGGGCATCCACTTCAGCCGCGGTCAGGGCCTTGGCCGAGGCGCTAACGCCAAAGACCATGGCAACCACTGCCAAACCGACAATTAATTTCTTAATAGTCATTTTTTAATAATCAATTCTTAATAATCAACTAATAATCTAACGAGAAACAAGAAACCTCAAAAACAAAACATTTTTATTATCCTTCAAGCTGTCACTATCGGCCGTTCTCGACAATTGGCCAAGCGCAACAGAGAGAAGTCTAATAAACAAGAGTTGGTAAATCGTGACGGGAGTATTTAATTATCAAAGAGCAACCAGCGCGGCCAGATACAAATCAGCCAGCCTAGCGTTAATTATAGTTTGCCCGGGCCACAACCGCAAAGATAAGCCGTGTGGATAACTAGAGCAAACTACCAAAGCAGTGTAGCACAAATGGCTCCGGATTACAATCTCTAGACTACAGAATAGCGACTCCAGCGCCTCTCCCCCTCGCGCTTAAGTTGCCCAGATCGCACTAGCTCTGCCAGCTCGCGCTGGACAGTCTTGCTACTCACGCCCGGCACCGCTCCGGCAATGTCTTTTATAGAAATAGGGCCCTGTTGCTTGATAATCCGGTAAACCAGCTCTCGGCGGTTATTGGCAACTTGGCTGGTTTTGCTATTAATTTGAGTTGATCTTGTGTTCTGATTCCTAGTGTAATTCAAGTTACTCTGGGGTTGGAGACTAGCACGAGACGACTCAAGCGCCGGCAAATTATCTAGCAAACTAGCGCCATTATCAGCCTGGATTTTTACTTTCAACGCGTTATATTCTTGCCAGAGGATATCAAAGTTCATCTGTGAGACACCCGGGTTAAGTCGCGCGATCTTAATTAGAGACAAAATCTGCTCTATTGGACCAAGCATATGTCCGATAGAATTATCAGGGACAGCCACGTGTGGCAATAGAGACAAAGCAGTGTCTCTTAAACGCCACTTAACTGGCTCAGAATCAGGCAGAAAATTAGTTACCAGATAAATCGCGGCAGTCAATTTTTCCAGCTTTAATTTGTCTTTTTGATTGTCCATTATCTTGTCCTTTATTATATATGAGACAAATTTAAAGGTCAACTCCCTGACTGTTGATGACTAGTTGATAAGGTTACCAAGCACAGCCGGATTGGTGCTATAATCTAGCGATAATGGGGCGTAAAAATAAGAGAGAATCTCTCAAGGACAGCGAGCCACGCTTAAAAGACGAGACCAAGCACGGCGTGATTGCTGTGGGGTGCTTTACCATCGCCCTCTTCTTTGCCCTCGCCAGCCTACAATATGCCGGAGCCGCAGGAGATGCGGTTTACCGCGGGCTATCATTGCTCTTTGGCACCGGCTTCTACGCCATCCCGCTTGTCTGCCTAGCCTTAGGTTTCTCCTTCCTCCGTTCAATCCGACCAAATTTTATCCTCTACCGCTTCCTGGCCGGAGTACTCCTCTTTAGCTCACTCCTCGGATTAATCAACCTAATATTCACTAACCCCGGGTCAGCAATCACCGGCGGCTGGGTCGGCAAACTGATCGCCAAGCCAATCCACAGTCTCTTTGATCTCTACGGTCTCATCTTCCTGGGAGCACTGATCTTGATCTCTATTTTAGTTATTTTTGACATCAGACCATCACTGGCTGCACTCTCACCCACGCGCTGGTTCCGCCGCCGTGCGGCTGGCGATGAGACCGAGGATGATCCAGCGACTTCTGCCCTCATGCTCGCTAACAATAAATTAGAAACAACAGAGCCAAAAATTTCTAACTCGGCAGAAATTGATAAAGCTGCTGAAAAGCTGAAGGCTGCCGGTAATGGTAAAACAAAAAAAGAAGACGAGGGCGATCTGAGCGCGTTTGCCATCACCTCCAAGGGCAAGTCTAGCCCCTTCACTCCGCCGCCGTTATCTCTGCTAGAGAGCGACAGTGGCAAGCCGGCAGCTGGCGACATTAAGAGCAATGCCAATATCATCAAGCGCACGCTCCAGAACTTTGGCATTGTTGTGGAGATGGACGAGGTCTCCATCGGTCCATCTATCACCCGCTACGCGTTTAAGCCGGCTGAAGGAGTTAAGCTCTCGCGGATCATGGCTCTCCAGAACGACTTGGCACTCGCGCTGGCCGCTCATCCACTCCGGATAGAAGCGCCAATACCAGGCAAAAGCTTGGTAGGTATTGAGATCCCAAATAGCCAGAAGTCGGTGGTCGGTCTTGGTTCATTACTGGGCAGTGACGAGTTCCGCAGTTCACCTCACCCACTGCTGGCCTCGCTCGGCCGCGGCATCACTGGAGCCTCACACTTTGCCAATTTAGCCAAAGCCCCGCACATCTTGGTGGCTGGTACCACCGGCTCCGGCAAGAGCGTGGTGATCCACACTTTTATTACTTCCCTCCTCTATCGCAATCCGGTAGACCGCTTGCGCTTCATTATGATTGATCCCAAGCGCGTGGAGCTCACGCTGTACAACAAGATCCCCCACCTCCTCACGCCAGTGATCACTGACGCAAAGAAAGCGATCCTAGCCCTCAAGTGGGCAATAAAAGAAATGGAGCGACGTTATAATGTTCTAGAACAATGCGCAGTACGCGATATCGCCTCTTATCACAAGAACTTTAGTAATAGCGAAGACGCAGAGAAGATGCCTTATCTGGTCATCATCATAGATGAGCTGGCTGATATCATGAGCACTTATCCAAGAGAACTAGAGGGCGCGATAGTCAGGCTGGCCCAGATGAGCCGCGCGGTGGGTATCCACCTAGTACTCTCCACTCAGCGGCCAAGTGTGGACGTGATTACTGGTCTGATTAAAGCCAATATCCCCAGCCGTGTGGCCCTCCAAGTTTCTTCCCAGATCGACTCGCGCACGATCTTGGACATGGCGGGGGCAGAAAAATTGCTTGGCGCCGGCGATATGCTCTATCTCGCTGGCGATATGGGCAAACCAGCACGCTTGCAATCAGCTTACGTCTCTGAGAGTGAAGTGAAAAACGTAGCGGATTGGCTGGCAAAAAATCAGGCTCCGGCTGAAACGCCCGAGATCGCTCTCACTGCTGGCGGGAATGAGCCGGGTGTCTTGTTCTCAGCAAATCTGGAAGAGTCAGAAGACGGTGACAATGACGACTTGTACGAAGAAGCACGAGAGGAAGTGATCCGCGCGGGCAAGGCCTCGGCGTCTTACTTGCAACGGAAGCTTAAAGTGGGATACGCTCGCGCGGCGCGTTTATTAGATTTATTAGAAGAGCGCGGAGTCATTGGCCCAGGTGAGGGGGCCAAGCAAAGAGAAGTCTTTGAAAAAGCACCAAATGAAGAAGGCGTATTTTAAGTGGAAGCAGTGGTGGTCACTCTCGGCCTTAGCTATTGCTCTGGTGATCGGCATCGTCACTCTCTATAGTTGGTCACGCACCAGCAATCTAGTGCGTGGGCCAAGACTAACAATCACCTCACCGGACTCACCTGTGATCCAGAGTCCACTCATCACTCTCTCTGGGAAGGTGGAGCGCGTCGCCCATCTCCAGCTCAATGACGGCAAGATCTTTGCCGATAGTGATGGGCACTTTAGCGAGCGATTGTTACTGCAACCCGGCTATAATATAATTAAGGTAGAAGCCATAGACCGCTTTGGCCGACAGGTGGAGCGATTTGTAGAGCTGGCTTATCAGCCCGGTAGTAATAGCATTAATTAAAACTAAGAAAATGGCTAAGAAAAAAGAGGAGGTAAAAACAGAAAAGGGTGGCAATATTGAAGACACTATCAAATCGATAGAAACCAAGTTCGGCGAGGGTTCTATTATGAAGCTGGGTGAGAAGCCAAAGGTGGACATCGGCGCCATCTCTACTGGCTCTGTGGGCCTTAATATGGCGCTCGGTATCGGTGGCCTGCCGCGCGGGCGCATCATTGAGATCTACGGCCCAGAGAGCTCGGGTAAAACTACACTCGCGCTACATGTGGTGGCAGAAGCGCAGAAGAACGGCGGTATCTGCGCTTTTATTGACGCTGAACACGCACTGGATCCGGATTATTCTAAAAAGATTGGGGTAAAGATAGAAGAGCTCTTGATCTCTCAGCCAGATTACGGCGAGCAAGCGCTGGAGATCGCTGATAGTTTAGTTAGATCAGGGAAAGTGGATGTGATCGTGATTGACTCCGTGGCCGCACTGACGCCAAAAGATGAGATAGAAGGCGACGTGGGTGCCTACCATGTTGGCAAGCAAGCGCGACTGATGTCTCAAGCACTGAGGAAGATGACAGCGATTGTGGCAAAAAGCAAAACGGTAGTAATTTTTATCAATCAAATCAGAATGCAGATTGGCGTGATGTTTGGTAATCCGGAAACGACTCCGGGCGGCAAGGCGCTCAAGTTCTATTCTTCTGTGCGGCTAGATATCAGACGAGTAGCTCAGATTAAGAAAGGCGAAGAAGTGGTTGGCGGCCGAGTGCGAGTGAAGGTGGTGAAGAACAAAGTCGCCGCGCCGTTTAGAGTCGCCGAGTTTGATGTGCTCTATAACGAGGGCATCTCCCCCGAGGGTGAGCTAGTTGCATTGGGCGAGAAACATGGTATCATCGCCAAGTCTGGTTCTTCTTATAGCTACGGCGAGGAGAAGTTGGGTCGCGGTTACGACGCCACCCGCACCTTCCTCAAAGAGAATAGCAAGATCGCTCAGCAGATCTTGAAAGAGATCAAGGCTAGGATTGCAGCCGAAGAACAGGCTAACTAACAAATGGCAACAATAGAATATAACGAGGTCAAAGAGCGCAAGTTCATTGTGCTAGATGGCGACCCTTACGAGGTGCTCTCCTCTCACGTCTTTAGGAAACAGCAACGCAAGCCGGTAAATGCCACTAAATTAAAAAACCTGATCACGGGCGGTGTGCGCGAGCACTCGTTTGCTGGCAGCGATAAAGTTGCAGAAGCGGAGATTGAAGAACGCGAGATCAGCTATCTCTACCATAATCGCGGTGAGTATTGGTTTTGTGAAGCAAATGACAAGAGCAAACGCTTTAAACTAGAACCAGCGCAAGTGGCCGGGAAAATTGAATACGTGAAGCCTAATCAGAATATCAAGTTACTAACTTTTGAGGGCAAATTTATCGGCATCAAGATTCCAATTAAAGCAGAGCTGATTGTAAAAGAAGCGGCTCCGGCCGTGCGCGGCAATACCGTCCAAGGCGGCTCTAAAAAAGTGAAAGTAGAAACTGGCGCAGAGGTAACCGTGCCGATGTTTGTGAACGAGGGTGATATCTTAGTGATCAACACCGAGACGGGAGAATATGTAGAGAGATTGGGGAAGAAATAAAGCCACCCATCAGTGGGTGGCTTTGCTATAGTCGTCTATGCTACTTACTACCTACCTCGCGATAAACGGCAAGAGGGCCATGAAGCGGGCGTTCTTGATTGCTGTAGCCAGCTCACGCTGATGGCCAGCGCACATGCCGGTGCGGCGCTTGGGGACGATCTTGGCATAAGGATCTAGAAATTTGGACAGCAAATCTACGTCTTTAAAGTCAACATACTTGATGTTGTTGGTGCAGAGTGGGCACTGTTTGTGATGATATCTCTCCATAAAGTATTCAGAAAATTAAAATGGTATGTCGTCAGGATTAATCTCCTCTTCCGGATATTGGATCGTCTTACTATTACCAGCGCCCAGGTCCTGGTTGCCATCGTCTGCCGGATGAGACTGTGCGCCAGAGTAACCGCTACCGGCACCCGAGCGCGGGCCAAATTGGACCCGATCGGCTACGATCTCGGTGCGGTATTGCTTCTTGCCGTCCTGGGCGTCCCAGCTCCTCGTCTGCATCCGACCCTCCACCAACGCGGAGCTACCCTTGCGCAAGTACTGCGCCACTGTCTCAGCCTGGGCGCCAAAGACAACAAGATTATGGAACTGAGTGTCCTCCTGCTTCTGGCCATTCTTATCGCGCCACACGCGATTGGTTGCCATGCCAAAAGAGCAAACCTTGATCCCGCTCGGCAAAGCGCGCAGTTCCGGATCGCGAGTGAGATTGCCGATGATGATTGCCTTGTTTAGATACATTTTTATAATTCTACAAAATTATTTAGCCTCAGTAGTAAGCAATTGATCAATTTCTTGGTCCATCGCGGCGGTGCTCATCTGGCCTCCTGTCGGAGCATCACTTGGCCGCGGGCGAGCAGGCGGTGGAGTCAGGAAGGCGCGCGCTGGCAGAGTAACCAAGAGATGCCGGATCACCAGTGATGACTGTTTGATACCAGACTCTAAGGCAGTGAGCAACTCCGGTTCAGCCTCAAAAATGATTGAGCCAAAGTAAGCCTCACGGAAGGTGCTCCCCTTGTGCTCTACCACCTTCTTAATCGGGTAGGCTAGTGGACGCAAGGTAGCTTTAACCTCACTCTTAAGTGTCGCTCTGGCCTTAGCGAGTAAACGCTTAATCTCCTGCTCTACCTGCTCCTCCAACGACTCTGCCGCCACCAGCGGGGAGAGCAAATAAGCGAGCTCGTAGCTCTTATTTTCGTCATTCTTAGACTTGCCTGCTTTCTCCTTCATTGAGGCCATATCGTAGCAGATCGGCTGATTTTAGGCAAATGGCTATAGAGAGGATGGCGGCAACTCTTGGGCACAGTACGGCTCTGGAGCATTTAGGCAGAGATTGACACAAGCCTTGGCCAGAGCGGCGCAGAAATTGTAATTATTGGGATGACGGTCAAAACAGATCATGATATTGCCAAAGCACATATTGAGACAGTCCTTCGGGTTATCCAGGCAAGCACCTGTGGGCATGATATAGGGCGAGGCTAGTTGGCTAGAGTTGGTGATAGCTTGAGTTGCAACCGCCGGGCCTTGAGCTTGGCGCTCCAGCGAGAGACCGATCACCAGCGCTGCCAGCACCACAATCAAGCCAGCCACCACAAACAAAGTTAATTTATCCTGCGTTTTGTTATTTGTATTATCCATCGCATTATTGTACCGCCGGCAGGCCAAAAAGCCTAATAGTATTCTCTAGCGTAACCTGTTCCACTTCTGGAATACTGACGCCCTTGATCTCCGAGATTTTCTCAACCACTGCTATGGCATAACTTGACTCGTTCCTCTTGCCACGATGCGGCACCGGTGCGACAAACGGGCAGTCAGTCTCTATCAAAATCTGATTTAATGGCGCGTGCAGGATTACTTCGTCATAATCGCGCGCAAAGGTGACCACACCGCCAAACGAGAGCGTGTAGCCAAGATCAAGAAATAATTTCGCCTCCTCCCAAGTGCCAGCAAAGAAGTGTGCGTTCCCCTTCACTTTGGCATATTTTTCCAAAATCTTATAAGCGTCCTGATAAGCATTCCGGATATGCAACATCAGTGGCTTCCCGACCTGATTCGCTAGTTCAATTTGTTTGATGAAAACCTCTTTCTGCTTAGCTTGCTCGACTTCACTTCTCTGCCGGAAATAATCCAGTCCGCACTCGCCGATCGCCACCACTTTCTCACTTTTTGCTAATTCTAAATATTTTACGTAATCAAAATTCTCAGTAAAATCCGTAGGGTGCAGGCCAATAGTCGCCCACATGTTCTCATTCTGCTCGGCCAGCGCCAGAGCCTGTTTAGAAGTTTCCAGATTGGTGCCCACATTAATCACCCCAATCCCCGCTTCCCTCGCGCGCTTAATCACATCTTCTCTATCTTCGTCATAATTAGCAAAATTAAGATGCGCGTGGGCGTCTATTAGTTTTAGACTCATCTTTTTATTCCTTCCTCGGGAAGAGCGCTTCTGGCATTTTGTTTTCCAAGATCGCCTTTTTGATTTTTTCTGAAGTGGTGGGCAAGATAGGATTAAGCAAGCGAGCAATCATATAAAGATCGCGGGCCAAATCAGCAATAACCTGTTTACCTTTATCAAAATCGGCCTTTACCAATTTGAACGGCTCGGTCTCAGTGATTTTCTGATCAGCTAAACCAATTCTCTGCCAAATATAATCCAGCGCACGATTATATTCAAAATTCGCCAGCGCTCCAGTATATTCTGGAGGGAAAGGCGTAGGTTCCGGACGATCAATTTTCTCTAAATATTTTTCTGCCATCTTCATTACTCTCGCTACCAAGTTACCCAGGCCGTTTGCCAAGTTAGCATTATAAGCTTCTTTAAATTTCTCCAGCGTAAAATCAGAATCCTCAAACGGGTGCACGTGCCGCGCGAGATAATAACGCACAGCGTCTGTGCCATATTCTTCCACCAACTTCACCGGATCAATCACATTGCCCAAGCTCTTGCTCATCTTCTGTCCACCGGAAGTGATAAAGCCGTGGATCACGATTTGTTTAGAAGTGGGTAGACCAGCCGCCAAGAGCATCGCCTGCCACATTGCGGCCTGCTGGCGGAGATTATCTTTGCCCGCAAATTGGATCGCGTTCGGTTGCTCACTGGTACCCCAAAATTTTGCAAACTTTTCTGGATCATCAGGCCAACCTAGTGTAGAAATATAATTCACCAACGCGTCAAACCAGACATACATCACTTGATCTGGATCACCGGGCACTGGCACACCCCAGGGCATCTTGCTCTTCAAGCGCGAGATGGAAAAGTCTTGCAGTCCCCGCTCCACAAAGGCTCGGATCTCGTTTAAGCGCGAGCTGGGAACGACAAAATCCGGATTTTTATACAGCTCTAATAATTTATCTTGGAATGCCGAAAACTTGAAGAAATAATTCTCTTCTTCTATTAATTCTATTTCTAAATTAGGATGGATTAGGCACTTGTTATCTTCTAGTTCAGAATCGGTTTTTTCTAACTCGCAACCAACGCAGTATTTAACCTGATAATTTTTTTTATAAATATAGCCGTTCTGATCACAGCGCTTCCAGAATTCCTGTGCGGCTTCTTTATGCTTCGCGTCTGTTGTTCTAATAAAGTGCAAATCCGGACTGAGATTTAAATAGCTCTGCAAGTCTCGGAATTTCGCCGCATATTCGTCTGTATAGCTCTGAGTATCTTGCCCTAATTCCTGTGCTTTCCTGTAAATCTTCACGCCATGTTCATCCGTGCCGGTGTTAAAGAAAACTTCATCACCCAAGAGAGCGCGATAACGCGCAATAATATCCGCCTGCACAATCTCTAGCGCAAAGCCGATATGCGGCGCGGCGTTGACATACGGCAGAGTGGTCGTTAAGTAATAACGCTCGGGCATGATAAATCAGGAGGGAAAAATTAAACGCGGGTCCGTGAGAGCTGGCGGCTGGCCTCGTAATCCGACAGTAGCTCCATCAAGGCCGTAGCCACCGGCACCGCCAGCACTAAACCAATAAAGCCGGCCAGCTTGGCGCCGATGATGAGTGAAATAATAACGAGGAGCGGCGGCACGCCCACGATCTTGCGTACTACCAGCGGGTAGATCAGGTGATTCTCAAATTGCTGGATGATGATATAGAAGCCAATCACAATCAAACCAAGAGTGGCATTATCGCTAAAAGCGAGCAAGACCGCTGGCACCGCGGCAAGCACGGGGCCAAAGAAGGGAATAATCTCAAATACCGCCGCGAGCAGAGCAAGCAAGAGCGCGTGCTCAACCTGGAAGATGGTAAGACCTAAGAAGACGAGTACGCCGATAATCAAGCCGAGCAAGAGCTGGCCTTGGAGCCAAAGACCGATCTTCTGCTGCGAGCGGCGCCAGAGACCGAGCACGTAATCCTCCTGCGTGATGGGAGCAACGAGCTTGATAAAACTCTCTATGCCGCGCGGTTGCACAGCAAGATAGAAAGAAATTACAACCATCAGGATGAACTGGAAGAGACCGCCAAAGATCGCCGCGGCGGCACCAGTGAGACTCTGCGGGATCTTGGCCAAGCCGCCGCTGATGAGCGCTACGATATCTGCGGGAGTAACGTTCTGGAAAAAATTGCCAAAGACCGCCGGCGGATCAGCAAAGAACGGGACACTGCCCACGCGGGCGGGAATGGTGGCGGCCAAGGATGAGAGGTCGTTGATGATCGGGAAGACGAAGACCGGAATCAAGACGATAAAGACAAAGAAAGCGAGAATATAAACCGCCAGCACAGCCAGCACGCGCGGCACACGGTAACGGGCAAACCAACGCGTGGCTGGTTCTATTGCCGAGGCGACTACCACCGAGAGCAAGATCACCAAGATCAGGTCCAGCAAGTAATAAGCCAAGGCCAGGCCGATGAGTACCAGCAAGACCTTGAGCACCGAGCGCACCGAGAACTCCACCCGCACAGTCTGATGATTATCTATCATTACCAATCATTCTACTGCGCTAGGGGCAAGCTGTCCACTCGCGTGGTGCAGGGCAACAAAAAAGGCCACGGTATTGCTACCGTGGCCTCCCCCCGCTTTCCCCTTCCGGAAAGCTACTCTGTGAACCCGTAACGCCGGATAAACTCCAGTGCCAGCGGATTCTTCTCCGCCAGTTCCCGCACGCTGTCCAAATCCATGGCTGAAAAGTTCATTTCACTACTCCTCTAAATCTGCCCTATTTCGGCTAGGTATCCATGCCCAGCCTTCCACTATCTATGCTATCATAGTCTTGCTTACTTGTCAAGTCTATTTTGCAATACAAAACACTTGTCAAGCTTGACAGCCAAAATATGGCTCAAGTTAGCTGTTTCTTCTAAAGCCCAAAACGTGCATCATTGGAGCTGGTACAGGAGTCTCGCTGGTCAGTATCTTCTCAGCAAATAGACTCAGGCTGTTAGCCTCCGCAGCTTCTACTACCCGCTGGAGCGGCCGCAAGATATCATACATCACACTCTGTGTCCCCTCGCCCAGGTCTCTCACCGTCTTTGTCTCAACTGCTCCATTGCCCAGTTCTCTCACAATCTCCACACTCACAAACTGCTTACTTCTTATTTGTTTGTCGCTAGACAAGTGATAGTCCTTATCGGTGATAATCAGATAAAAATGCCCGTTAGCACTGAGTAGAGACACAATGTCCTTGAACGCCTCATCAAGATTCTCAATATGCTCAAATGCTAAGAGACAAAATGCCACATCAAATTTCCCCTGATTGATCTGAGCGAATCCATTGAGAGTAGCAACCACAGACGTAGCCCAGGGATAATTCTCTGTACTGATTGCGATATTTTTTGTCGCCGGATCAATGCCGGTGACTGACAGAGCTCCCTTATCTCTTAGCCAGTCAAACAGATGACCAGTTCCCGATCCGATATCAATCACTTTCTTCCCCTCCAGAGAACCAACTTCAATAAAAGCGTCTAGAACATGATGAAAATATTGCCGCGCTTCTGCGGCTCCCAAGATATGCCAGTTCATACTTGGCGAGTCGTATTGTTTGGGATTTGTTGCTTTATCTGTGTCCATCAAGTTTCTGTTTTAGCTGGTTTATCTCTACCCGCTCTTGCTCGCCAGTGTCACGATCGCGGAGCGTAATGGTATCGTCTTCTAGAGTTTGGAAATCTATGGTCACACAGTGTGGCGTGCCAATCTCATCTTGCCGGCGATAGCGCTTGCCAATATTGCCGTTATCGTCAAAGACAACAGAACAGCCGCTAGCTCTGAGTTGTGAATAGAGCGCTCTCGCCTTCTCCACCAGAGCCGGTTTATTCTTCAAGAGCGGGAAGATGGCCACGCGCACCGGCGCGATATTTTTATTTAACTTGAGATAAATCCGCTTCTCGCCACCTAGCTCATCTTCTGTGTAAGCTGTAGCCAGCACAGCGAGCACTGCGCGATCTAGACCAAGCGAGGGCTCAATAACGTGCGGCAAGAATCTGGTTTTGCTCTCTTCGTCAAAATAAGTGAGATCCTGCTTGCTGTGTTCCTGATGTTGCCGGAGATCATAATCCGTACGGTAAGCCAGACCGGCCAACTCCTTCTTGCCAAACGGGAAGTCGTATTCAAAGTCAATTGTCCGCTCAGAATAGTGCGCGCGCTCGCCGTCGGGCACTTCTAGCTCGTGTAATTTACTCACCTCCAGACCAATCTCTGCAAAGTACTGCTGGACCAAGACGCGCCATTCTTCAAAATATTTCTGCCAATCCTCTTTTTTCACAAAATATTCTAGCTCCATCTGCTCTAGCTCTCTGAGCCGAAAAATAAAATCCCGTGGCGCGATCTCGTTGCGGAAAGCTTTACCAATCTGCGCAATGCCGAAAGGCAGTTTGGGATGGAAAGAATCCAGAATATTCTTAAAGTTTACAAAGATGCCTTGCGCTGTCTCCGGCCGGAGATAAGAAACCGTTGCCTCTTCCCCCGCGCCAATACTCGTCTTGAACATGGTATTGAACTTAGTATCGCCAAGCGGATCAGCAAAGCCAGCCACATGGCCGCTAGCCTCCCAGGTCTTGGGATTCATGATGATCGCCGCGTCCAGGCCATACACATCTTCCCGATTCTCTACAAACAAACTCCACCACGTATTTTTTAAATTATTCTTCAACGCCACACCCAATGGACCGTAATCATAAGTGCCAGCCAAGCCGCCATAGATCTCCGAACCTGGATAAATAAAGCCGCGCCGCTTGCAGAGCGAGACCAGCTTCTCCATCACATTCACGTCCGCACTTGTATTTGTATTCTCTTGTGTTTTGCTCATCTACTGTGATGCTAAATTTCCTAATTCCCCTGCCGCGCCTTAAGGTATAACACGTTCTTCCCCAAGTTGGAACTGGGGATCAGCGAGCAGTTGAGTATCCAGCTCGCGCTTGAGCGTAGCCGAGAGTGTGGCGCCAGTGAAGCTATCTACGCCAGAGAATACCGGCTGGAGCAAAAGTTTAGGCGCACTTCCCACCTGCCCCACACTAGGACGGAGCGCCACCTGGAAGGAGATCTCACGGGCTGGTGCGCCCGTACCCACGCCGGAGTTCACGGGCCCCAGCTCCCAGATCACCTCCCCGCCGCCGGTGCTCTCGCCGTTAAAGCGCACCGTCTCAGCCAGAGGCTGACTGATACCCAACCAGCGCACATAGGGCGGCAGGCTGGCTGTCACGCGCGCGTTCTCAAGATTATTAGAAGAATTAAGCACCGACCAGACTATAGTGTAAGTGGTCTCCTCTCCCACTTTGGGCGGCAGTGGCCCGCGATTAATGAACGAGCCACTGCGCTGGAGAGCTTTAGCGGCAAATTGCGCCACAGAGTTAAACTTAACCTGACGCTTAGCGGTAGAGAACACAGCTTCTGTTTTGCCGTCCTCGCTAATCCTCCGGCCCTTAAATTGCACCTCAAGATCCAACGCCGGCTGACGCAGGCTGGCCCCCTCCTCCAATAGCGAGACTGTACTAAAGTTGAAAGAGATATTAGCCCCCTCGCCCGGCATCACGCGCCCTAAGGCAGGCAGATTAATCTTGTTCCAGAGCACTGTGCCGGATCCCGAGTTAAAGTAGCCACGCCCGGCGGCCACGCTGGTTTTATCTAGCACCTGACCGCTGAGCTTGACTGAGATCTCGCCGTCTAATATCTCATCCGTTGTATTATTTAGCCAGGCCACTTCTGCCAATATAGACTCCCGACTATTCGCCACCACTTGCGGAGTGGCACTCCCGCCGATCTGCACGTCTAGGCCAACATATGGACGTTTAATCGTAACAGTCTCTAGCGCCGAGCCATAGGTGGCCGAGAGCTCGTCGTCAGTCTCGCGCTCCATTGTGCCGGCACTAATCCGGAAAGATTTTTCTTCTTCGTCTTGTCCCTCTAGAGTGCCGCGGATCTCAATATCTGCTTTTTTCCCCGGTTTAAGACTAGCGATACTCCAGATATTCTGATTGCGCGTGGGCGCCGGAATAGCGCTGATGAACCGGAATCCCGGTGGATAATTGAACAGGACCACCGGATTGCTGATCTCGCTCTCAGAATTAGAGCGGATCTCTGCTTCTAGCACGATCTCCTGGCGACTATTTACCTCGCGTGGCAAATCCAGCACGATTGCTAGAGGCGTGGAAGCGATCCCTACTTTGTAATTAGCTTGTTTATCAAAGATCGCGCTGGAATTGGCCAAACGATACTCAATGGTGAAGCGTAGCTCCTGACTGCTCCCCTTTTCGCCAAAGATCACCGCCCTGACAGTGCGATTAGCCGTCTCGCCAGGAGCAATATCACCAAGCGGCAAGCGCTCGCGCGAGATTGGTGTAGCCACTGCCCCGGCCATACGCGAACCTGCTGGATACTCTACAATTAAGTCAGCCAACTCTAGTGTGGCCTGATTCTGATTGCTCACCGAGACCTGGAGCGAGAGTGTCTCACCGGCGGCAATTTCAGCCGGGCCGGTGACCCGCACGTCTACATTGCCAGCTGAGATTAAGTTCTGACCACGGAAAAAGATAAACCCGGCCAAGAGAGTCATTAGCACAAAGAGCCCACCGGCGATCCAAGATAACTTCTTGAGCAAAGGCAATGAGACAGCACTATTGACCTTGGCTAAAGACTCTACGTGAGGCCAACTCTGACTGCCAGGGCGCCGGAAGCCGGAGAGAGACGAGCGCCGGATCGGCCGCGGATCGCTGGAGCGGCCGTAGAGTTGCCGTTTTAACGCTTCAAGATGTTCTTGTTCATCAGAGAGAGCCATGTAAAGAGATTATAACACACCCTTGCTCGGACTAGAGCTGACTGTGGGCGATGCCGTGATTAATTAGTTCCAAGAGTCGTGTGCTGTCTTCTACAACGCTCACATCATTATTCTGCCAGAGATCAGACCGGAGCCACTCGCCACGAGCTTGATCCGAGGCCACATAACCAAGGTGGGCCAGCAAACGCAAAACTAGTAATTGCTCACAAGTAGCCAGAGTCTTATCGTTATCCTGCTTACCCAGAGCAATGAGGCCGGCAATCAGATCGTGATAGAGCTCCGGCTGCCGCTCCTCGCCATGAACTAAGCGCAGAGTTAATCCAGCCACTCTGGCCCAGAGCCTGTGCCCCTCCTGGTTCTTTAGTAATTCAGCAAGATTGTTAGTCTGCACAGCCGCTGTGAGCCGCCAGAGCTCGCGGCCGCGCACCAGCGTGAGCCTCGCGTGACTCAGCTCCCGGAGATGCGGCCGTAGCTTAGACCGGGCATAACGCGCTCCCTGCGCCACAGCCGCCACCAAACCCAGATCGGGTGAGAAGATCTGGTAGAGCAGATTAGCCTCCCCATAGGGCCTCTGCGCCAGGATCAAGCCCTCCGTGTGATAGAGATGGTGGGGCATCGCTCGTCAAAAGTTATCTCTGCTAGTGCACAAGTCTGTTTTAATTCTACTTCATTTTTCTCAATCAGTTTCTGTTTTGCTGGATTCGCCGTCAGTACTGCCAGCTCACCGGGCAATAATCCAGCCTCCTTGCGCGCATCTTGGATCACACGCATCAGGTCTCGCAATTCGCCTTCCTCGCGCAATTCAGCTGTCAGCGTTGTATCCAATTCCAGTTCTGTCGGCAAATCAGAGCGCGATACAATTTCTTTGAGATTTAACTCGTCTCTAATAATTTCCTGATACTCCCCGCTAATTTGATTTTTAATGATTAACTTAGCGAGCGGCTGACGCACTTTTATCCCCGCCTGCGCGCGCAGTTCTAAGCCGAGTGAAACGATCCTCCTCGCCTCACTCATCTCGTTCAATAATTTCTCATCTACTTTCCCCCACTCCGGCCACACTTCTAGATGCACGCTCTCTTTATTTTTCTCAGACTTCAATTTCTTATAAATTTCTTCCGCCAAGAACGGCATAAAAGGCGCCAAAATTTTAGAGAACTCTAACAAAACGTGCCGCAAGACCGTCAGAGCTTCCAGCCGCTTTCTTGATCGCCGCAAGTACCAAGTAGAGAGATCGTCCACAAAGAGCGCGAGCGGACGAGCGGCTTTGTCTAGCTCATATTTTTCCAGATTCTCAGTTACTTCTCGGTTCAGCTCTGCCAAACGCGACAAGATCCACTGATCTAGAATATTTTTGCTATTTTCTAATTTTGCTTCGCGATTATTCTCTGTATTATCATTTTCCTTTTGATACAACTCATAGAACGCCAGCACGTTCTCCAGCCTCAAGATTATCTTCTTCACCACTTCATCCAAACCTTTTTCAGAAAAAGCCGCATCTTCCGCCCGCACCAGCGGCGAGGCAATCAAGTAATATCTGAGCGCATCGGCTCCATACTTATCCAGCACATCCGTCAGCTCCGGATAATTCTTGAGACGTTTACTCATCTTCTTACCGTCTTCAGCCAACACCAAGCCGTTCACCACCACTTGCTTGTACGGCGATTGACCAAAGAGCGCTGTGCCCAAGACCAACATGGTATAGAACCAACCTCTGGTCTGATCTAGACCCTCAGCAATAAAGTCCGCCGGCACCAACTCGCGTAGATTATTAGAAGCAAAAGCAACCGAGCCAGAATCATACCAAGTGTCAAAGACTTCCGGCACGCGGCTCATCTCTCCAACACACTTCCCACACTTAAATTTCACCTCATCAATATACGGCCGGTGGAGATCTAGCTCGTAATCAGCATTGTGAGGTAAAGCCACAAAGTTTAATTCTTTAATCTCGCCATTTTGGAGATAAAAAACTGCACGAGAAGTGTCAGCGTTATCTGGCGTTGCACCACCGGCCCCAATTTGCATCAACCAAGTCGGATCGCCGTGAGAGACGAGTAAAATATTCTGATCTTGATACTTGCTTTCCAGCTCGTATAACAAATTCATCACTCGCTTCCTGAGATCAGTCAGGTTCTCGCCATTAGGCGGACGGGCAGAAAAGCGCGCGTCTTCGCTCCCAAAGTGCCGGTGGTAAGCCTTGATATCTTCCCCACTATAATCGCCAAAGTTCAGCTCACGCAGTCTGTTATCGTAAATCACTTTTTCCTGAGCATAGCCAAGCTCGCTCGCGATTATCTCTGTAGTCTCTCTGGTCCGGACCAAGTCAGAAGAGAAGATGAGACTAATTTTAGCGTCTTTAATAAACGGCAATTTTTCCAGCACCTGCTCTCTGCCCTTTTCTGTCATGCTATTACCATTCAAGTCAGAAGTGATGATCCCCTTCACATTGCTCTCCGCTTCCCCATGACGCATCAAGTAGTATTTATTGCCGGACTGTGGCAGTTTTTTCTTCAGTTCCTCCACCGAGCCGAACACTTCTTGTGCTTTACACTCCGCGCATTCCCACACGGGCAGCGTAGAACCCCAGTAACGCGAGCGCGAGATCGCCCAATCCCGCGCGCCCTCCAACCATTTCCCAAACCGACCGTCTCTAATCTCCTCTGGTACCCACTGCACTTTTTTATTTTCTGCAATAATTTTCTCTTTCAATTTTTCATCAGTCACTTTCAAGAACCAAGAACTAGAAGCGTAGTTCAAGAGTGGCGTATCACAGCGCCAGCAATGCGGATAAGAGTGGACGATTTTCTCTTTCGCAAAAAGCAGATTCTTGCCCGCGAGATATTTGATGATCTTGATATCAGTTGCTTGATGATCGTCTTTTGGTTTTACCAATTCGCCCGCAAAATCTGCCACTTCTGCTTTAAATCTCCCATCCGTGCCCACATGCTGGATAAGCGGAATCTTTTCCCGCAGACTCAACTGATAATCTTCTTCACCGAAGGCCGGCGCGATGTGCACAATTCCCGTCCCCTCTTCTGTGCTAACAAAATCCGCCGCATAAACTTTTCCCATCTTCTGATAATAATCAAATAAAGTTTTGTAACTTCTGCCGACTAATTTCTCGCCAACAGATTCTTCCAGAATTTCATAATCTGTTTTCAAAACTTTCTCCACCAAATTTTGCGCCAAAATATATTCTGCTCCGTCTTTTTTGATTCTTTGATATTTGATATTGGGATTTATGGCCAGTGCCGCGTTGCCGGGCAAGGTCCAAGGCGTGGTCGTCCAAGCCAAGAGAAAAGTATTAGGTTCGTCTACCAGCTCAAACTTCACATAAACCGAAATATCCGTGATATCTTTGTAACCCTGATTAACCTCAAAATTAGAGAGCGTTGTTTCGCACCTCGGGCACAGGTGCATGCTTTTAAAGCCGCGATAAATCAGCTTTTTCTCAAATAAATTTTTGAAAGACCACCAGACAGACTCTGTGTAACTCACGTCCATCGTCTTATAAGCATTATCCATATCTATCCACCGGCCAGTCCGCGGGATAATCTCTCGCCACTCCTTCTCATAAGTCAGCACACTCGCCCGCGCGCGCTCGTTAAACTTCTCTATCCCAAATTTCTCTATGTCTTTTTTTGTCTCTAAACCAAGCTCTTTCTCTACCAAGTTCTCAATTGGCAAGCCGTGGCAATCCCAGCCCCAGCGGCGTGGCACGCGATAGCCCCGCATCGTTTTATATCTGGGAATAATATCTTTTATCGTCCCCGGCAAGATGTGACCATAATGCGGCAGGCCAGTCGCAAACGGCGGACCATCGTAAAAAACAAATTCACCATTCTTCGCTCCGCCAGCCGGCGGATTTTCCACACTTTTCTCAAAAATCTTCCGCTCGCGCCAAAAGGCGAGGGTCTTCTCCTCCCGCTCGGCAATACTGCTTTTCTGATTTGTTGCTTCCTTCTTTCCCATAAATTAAATAAAAACTCCTCCGCCAGTTCTTGCAACAGAGGAGAAACAGAGCGATTTGCGAGACAGCCGAGACATTCCTCGCACACCAGCCAAAAGCGAGCCAGTTCGCGTTCCAGTTCCACCTGCCGTCGTCCCGGTACAAGTACAGGACGTGGCGGTTGCCGTCCGGCGCCAGATTATATGCCAAATGCCATCCATACCACCACCTCTTGAAGTCTAGGGAGACGATCTCAAGGTTGTCCGCGGGGGTTCCGCCTGTCTTCGGTATCTTAGATATACCTTAGCACCTGGCACCAAGTAGCTTCTGTTTTTTGAAGTTTCTCCGCTCAACCACGCTGTCGGAAGCCGTAACCGCCGACATTCTGGGCTAGCGGACACTGGTTTCGGCCGCCGGAAACCGTAGCCGCCGGCACGTCGCCTAATCCCAAGAAGATAGTAGCAAAAAAAACAGCCCGATGCTAGACGCATCGGGCTGGGATCCAATTCAGGACCCAAGGTTCAAGGGATCAAACAGAAGCTACTTGCGAGACAGCCGAGACATTCCCCGCACACCAGCCAAAAGCGAGCCAGCGCGCGTCCCAGCGCCACCCGCCGACGCCCCGGTACAAGGACAGGACGTGGCGGTCGCCGCCCGGCGGCAGAAGAACATCACCTAAGAAGTCCAGGTAGGTAATCTTCTTCAGCCGGAACAACTGCTCCAGGAGGCTGTTCTCTTTCCGTGCTTGGTAGTCCAGCCACAGACCGTGGAAAGTGGTGACGCCATAGCGCAGATGTCCTGCCACCTTGAGCCGTCGCAACTTCTCTTCCCCAATGATGCTAGTCTCGCCAGCATTGAGGCAAGAAACCAGGCCAACGGTGTTGAAATCCACTTCGGTCAGCGTGTCGTTCCGCGAGTCGTGTTCCTCCGCGATCAGTCTCCAGCCCTCGCCCAAGCCGGGGAAAGTGGCTGGATCAAAGGGGACTGGTCTGATCTTGAGATCAGGGAGAGCCAGCCGGCAGCCGTTCTGGAGAAAGCGAGTAAAGTTTGCACCAGCCTCCTTGGGGTTGCTGATAGTTGCCGCTTGCATCGCATCGGGATCCAGCACGCTGGTATCCATGTTCTGCAAGAGTACTGACAGATACGCGTTCCACTGATTTGGGGAAATTGCCATCGCCTACTCCTTCTGGATTATCCGGGTCTACATTCTAGCCCGGACTGGTCCACGAGTTCTCTCAAACCAAGAACACCTTGATTTTTATTAAAGAACTCTCACTATCTTAAGTATAGCAAATCACTGTCCGCTTGTCAATAATCTCAAGCAAAAATGGCTCAAAATAAGGCTTTTCTGGAGCTTTTACGACCTTTTTATCAGCTTAATCCACCACAATCACCAAATCCGCCTTCTTCTCTGGTTCGTACGCCTGACGATAATCTTTGAGAGCGCGGATCACCTGCCCGAAGTGAGAATCCGGCCGATCTTCCGAACGATATTTGTCGCCCCAGCGCGCTTTCTCTCGCTTGATTCTCCGTTCTCTAATCGCCTCCTCATCGCCGTCCAAGTAAATCCGGCGATCCCATAAGTGATCCTGTTTATTCGGATCAAACATGAAAATCCCGTCTACAATCATCACTTTCTTAGACAGATCATAAGTCTGGTCTATATCACTCTGTTTGCTCGCTGGATTAAATATTTTAGTGTGGAAAAAATCCTGACCGCTACGGAACGCGGCCACCAATTTCTCTATCTCCGCATAATTATTATTGCCCGGGACAAAAGTCTCGGCGACGAGCAAGAAATCGTCCTGACTGACCGGCAAGATATCCGGATTAATTTCACACAGATTTTTCAGAACCGTGGTTTTCCCCACGCCCACGTGACCATCAAGCGCCACCACCAACTTGGGCTTATCGCCCAGCCACTCAATAATGTTCTGATTGATCTGCTCGGCAATATTCATGTTACATCTTTTCCGGCGCTTTGATACCCAAGAGCCAGAGGCCGTTTTTTAGCACCTGAGCAACGGCTTGGGTGAGCGCGAGGCGGGATTTTTCCTGTTCACTACCAATAATTTTTTTCTGCGCGTAGTAGGAGTTATAACTGGAGGCGAGCTGGAGCAGATATTGGATCAGCATCTGCGGCGCGAGTGTCTCGGCCGCGCGCTCGGCAATATCCGGATAGCGCGCGAGCAATCTAGCCGGCTCGCTAATTTCTAAATCTGCTAAATCTGACTGTTGTGCTGATTTTTCTAAAACTGACCACGCGCGAGCATAAGTATATTGCAGATACGGACCAGAATCGCCCTCTAGCGAGACTGACTTGTTGATATCAAAGATCACATCCCGCCCGGGCGCTTGTTTGAGGATTTCAAACTTAATCGCCGCCACGGCAATATCGTCTACCGGTGCGTCTGCGTTCTTGGCTCGCACTTGTTCGCCCACTTGCGCCAGCAAACTCTCCGCCGTGATCACGTCGCCAGTGCGGGAAGACATTTTTTTACTCGGCCCGCCCTGATTTTCATCAGTTCGGGTAGACAAGCGCAAGAAGCCGTGCGAGATGTGTTTAGTTTTAGCGGCCAACTCGGGGAAAATTTGCTCCAGCGCTTTTAGTAGAACTCTAAAGTACTGATCCACCTCGTTCGCAGTGATAATAATAGACTCATCATAATTAAATTTATCAAACTTGATCTTGGCTAAGCCTAATTCTTTCGCCTCATAAGTTGGTAAACCGTCAGAATTGATAAAAACGCGAGTGTGTAGCTTTTTATCATAATTTTCCGCGTGGAAGACTACTGCCCCATCACTCTCCTCAAAGATTTTCCCAGTATTTTCCTGCACCAATTGCTTACCAAAATCAGCCACTTCACTTTCTAGAAAATAGTAATCAAACATGGTGCCGAGTTTCTTGTATATTAATTCAAAATACTCAAGAGAATTTTCTAGCCCCGCACTATATAATAAATTAATAGCCGAGTCCGAGCGATCATACAGCTTTTTGTTTATCGCAATAATTTCCTTTTTTGCGTTCTCGTCAGTCTCATAAGATTTGTGACCCTCTGCATAGGCTTTTAGAAAATTGCCGGGACTCTGCCGTAGCCACCAGATCGCTTTCGCCACATGCAGGCCCACGTCGCCCGAGTAGCAAGCGCGCTTCACTTCCGCACCGCGCGATTCAATCAGCCGCGAGATACTCTCGCCTACGGCGTTGCTCATCAAGTGGCCGATGTGGAACTCTTTAAAAGGGTTGGGGTCTGTGTATTCCACCAGCACTTTTTTGCCCCGCAAACTCTCGTCCCAGCCGAATTTATCTTTTTGCTCCAAGCTATCTCGCAAGTTCTGCGCCAGATATTCTCTAGTGAGAGTAAAATTAATAAAACCCGGACCAGCTACTTCTATCTTCCCTATTTCCGCCGGTTTACTTTTCTCTAGCTCTTGCGCCAGCTCCTGCGCATCGCGCTTGGTAACTAATGCCAAGTTAGTAGCGTAGTCGCCATTAGCCAAGTCGCCAGTCGGCTCCACTTTAGCTCCGGCACCCAACCAATCTCTAATCTTCTCGCTAATCAGCATATTCAGAGCAAACTGTAACATAAAAAAGAGGTCATTATCCAGCCAGATAATGACCTCTGGGGAGAGAGCAGAGCCAGTCTGACCTAGCTCGCCGTCGCCACTTTTCCATTTTTTTCCTTTTTGCGGAGATAATTGGGGATGATCCAACTGCCGCCGATGAGGAAGCGCAAGGCCTCTGCCGTAGCCGGGAGTACACGCCCCCTCGCAATCAAGCGCTCGCAAGTCGCCACGCCGGCCCAAAGTAACCATCCTTTGGAATACTCACCATTCAGCCTCACTTCTTCCCTCTTGATATTGGAGGTAAGAAAAGCGGTGAGTGTGAGGGGCTGGCCATCCGGTGCTAAGCCGTCAAAAGACTTAAGCTTGGCCACCCGACCCGGGGGACAACCAATCTCTTCTCGGCACTCCCGCTCCAGAGCCTGTTCCAATGTCTCACCAGGCTCCACCTTGCCACCGGGGAAACTGTACCACCAGCCATGCGAGCCATACTGACGCCCCAACAAGAGCACCTCCTTCGCTCCGCCAGAAAGAACTACTCCGCCAACCACCGTCAACTTGTCTGCCATTTTGGCACCTCACTTTCTGATCTAGAAAATATCACAGGTTAGCTTAGATCGTCAATAAAACAACGACAGAAGAAAAAGCCCCGGAACTCTCATGAGTCCGGGGCATGAAAAACTCCTGGCAAATCTAGGCAACAACCTTCTGCTTGCAGTGGCCAAGCAGATTAGCCATCAGGAGATAGTGGACGCATTGCCGCTCCACTTCCGTGAGCCGGTAATTCTGCAACATCTCCGGTGCTACCCAGCGCGCCTCCTTGTGCTGGAGAGTCATTTGCAGATTGCCACTATAATCATTCACGAGATAAGCAACAAGCTCCACCTGGCCCCAACCTGGCAAACCCGAGCCGGTAAAGTTGCGCTGATGCGCGACTCCTCCTTGCTTCACCTCCAAGCTGCACTCCTCGGCCAGCACTCGCCGGAGACAAGTCACAGCTGTCTCGCTTGGACCAAGTAGATCACCCGGCAGAGTCCAATGCTGCTCACCATGACGACGACACAGCAAGAGGTGACCATTTCCATTCACCACCACCGCACCAATCACCTTCTGCATCACACACCTCCTATTTTGCAAGAAAACACCTATCTAAACACGAAAAGAACACGACGCCTCGGGCAGTATAACGAGTGCGGATTTAACGCGCAACTGTGGATAAAATCAACGAGATGACAGGTGCAATATCCTGCTTACCGTTTGGTAGACCCGCTCGTGCACCTGCTCGGGCGAGAGGCAGGTCATCTGCTGGCAACACTCTATCTTCCGCCAATTTTTATTCTCTTTCACTAGCATTAGCGCGCTCGCACGCGAGTTCTTGAGATAAGCCAGATTCTCCTCGGCCACATCCTTGCGGCCCTTTAAGTACTTCTTCTTCCTCTGGGCAATCTTCTGCTTGAGCCACTCGCGACTCACCTCAAATGGCACATCAAGATAGACGATCAGATTAGGCCGAGGTATAGCAAAGATTTTGTGCTCCATTTTGTCCAACCAAGCTAAAAATTCTTTCCGCTCGCTCGGGTTATCAATCTTGCCGCCCTGGTGGATCTGGTTAGCGCTCACATAGCGGTCAGCGATCACGGTGTAACCCTCCGCCAGCCACTGCTCAATCTTTTTTGCCGATTCAAACCGGTCCGCCGCATACAGCACAGAGGCGACTCTCGGATCCACTTGAGTAAAGTCGCCATACGCTCCCGAGAGATATTCACCCAATAAATGACCGAAAAAATTCGTATAGTACTGCGGGAAGTCTATGACCTTCACCGGCAGACCCTGCTTCTTGAGCCTCTTAGCCAAGAGCTTGGTCTGTGTCCCCTTGCCCGAGCCATCAATGCCGTCTATCACGATAAATTTCCCTCTTTTCATATTTTTATTTATTTTGCCGTAGCACTTGATCTATTTTCACTGCTAATTCTCGCATATCTTTTTCCCCCTTACCTCTCGTTGTCTCCGCGGCCGTACCTAGCCTGATCCCAGATGGATCCACCGGCGAGCGCGTATCAAATGGGATAGTGTTTTTATTTACAATAATTCCCGCTTTTTCTAACCGCTCGCTCGCCTCCTTACCGCCAATACCCTTAGCTCCGCCGGCTGGCGGACGCCAAGTGTCCACCAGCAATAAGTGCGAATCCGTGCCGCCAGCGATAATCCGCCAGCCTAATTTCTGCAACGCACTAGCCAGAACTTTTGCGTTCTTCACTACCTGCCTAGCATATTGCTTAAAAGCCGGGGTAGCTGCTTCCGCCAGTGCCACCGCCACGCCCGCGATTTGATTAGCATGTGGCCCGCCTTGCAAGCCGGGGAAAATCGCTTTATCTATCTTCTTCCCCAATTCTCGCGCATCAATTTTAGAGAAGATCAACGCCGCTCTTGGCCCTCTTAGCGTCTTGTGTGTGGTAGTCGTTACCACATCAGCATAGAGAAAAGGCGAAGGGTAAGCACCGCCAGCCACGAGGCCAGCCGTGTGCGACATATCCACCATCAGGATCGCATTGCAAGCATCAGCAATTTCCCGAAATTTTTTATAATCTATCTTCCTGGGGTAAGCCGTGTAGCCAGCTACAATGATGTCCGGCTTCTCTCGCGTCGCGATCTTCATTAGTTCCACATAATCCAGCTGTTCAGTTTTTTTGTCCACACCATACGGAATCTGTTTCCAGATTTTCCCAGTTGCCGACACTCTATGCCCGTGTGTGAGATGCCCGCCGTGATCCAAACTCATGCCCATTATCTTCCCCGTATTGAGCGGCACTAGCGCGAGATAAACCGCCAAATTAGCCGGCGAACCGGAGAGCGCCTGCACGTTCACTGACCAATTATGGCGATCCGCCGGCTGGCGGATAAAAAGCTTCAACGCTCTCGCCTTGCACAAGTCTTCCACCTCATCCACCACCTCATTCCCGCCATAATATCTCAGTTTAGAGTAACCCTCAGCGTATTTATTATTCAGCTCCGAGCCCAGTGCGGCCAGCACATCGCGAGAAACATAGTTCTCTGAAGCGGTCAGGTTGACGACCTTCTTCTGCCGTGTCCTCTCTGCTCTAATCAGCCGCTCAATCTGTTTGTCTTTCATTTGCTCACCAGCGTAACATAAAAGTTGAGAAGAATAAAAAAGGGCCCGCGCCGGGCGGACCCTGGTTGAGACTATTTGCCTCGTCATCTCGGGCTAATGTCGTCAGCCGGGACGGAGAAGGCGGAGCCAGATTCGTCGTCGTAGATGATCGGCACTTCTCCGTCCGGGATCTCGCCCGGAGGCATGGCCGCCACATGGGCGTCCCGGCCCCTGGCGCGTACGGCACGGCCGTAACGGAAACCGCCCGGCCACTCCAATTGCAAGAACGCAAGATCTGGACACTTCATCTTACACCCCCTTTGTAAAACGGCGATTCAGACCCCATTATAGCAAATGGGCAGAGATTGTCAAGAGGTATCTTGATTTCCAGAAAAATCAGCCTGATCTGCTATAATGCAAGGCGATGAAAGTCTACCAAGACGCGCTGAGGGAAATTATGGCAAAAGGAGTGGACCGCGAGGGGCGGAATGGGAAAACCCGCGCGCTATTCACACTCCCCTTGCGCTTTAAGCTCTCTGAAGGCTTCCCCGCCATGACTACTAAAAAATTAGCCTGGAAAGCGGTGGTCAGTGAGCTCTTATGGTTCTTAGAAGGCTCGGGAGATGATAATAGGCTGAAAAAAATTTTGGGTAAAGATACAACGATCTGGACGGCCAATGCTGAGGCGGATTACTGGAGGCCAAAAGCGAAGTTTGAGGGCGACTTGGGTCGCGTCTACGGCGTGCAGTGGCGGCACTGGCGCAAGCCGGATGGCACGGAAGTAGATCAGATTAGTGAGCTAGTAGAAAGACTAAAGAAAAACCCAAGCGACAGACGCTTGATCGTGACAGCCTGGAATCCGGGCGAGCTGTCCGAGATGGCCCTCCCGCCCTGCCATATGATCTTCCAATGCTTTGTCGCCAATAACAAAATCTCGCTCCACATGTTCCAGCGCTCCTGCGACATGTTTCTGGGCGTGCCGTTTAATATCGCCTCTTACGGCCTCTTGCTCGCTATGCTCGGACAAGTGACCAATCTAGAGCCAGACGAACTGATCCTCACGCTCGGCGATGCGCACATTTATCATAATCACTTTGACGCTGTATCTGAGCAGCTTGCCCGCGAGCCATTGGCTCTGCCCAAGTTAAAATTAAATCAAAATATTACCAACATTTTTGATTTTAAAATGAGTGATATTGAGCTAATAGATTATCAACATCATCCGCCGATTAAAGCGCCGATGGCCGTCTAGTGTTTCTGGTCTTATGCCAAAAATCGCACTCATCGCCGCGCTGGATAAAAACGGCCTAATTGGCCGGGCAAATGATCTGCCCTGGCCAAAGATTAAAGCTGATCTGAAATATTTTAAAGCCACCACGCTCGGTTATCCAGTGGTGATGGGACGGAAAACTTTTAAATCTATCGGCTCTCGCCCACTCCCCGGGCGGGTGAATATCATCCTCACGCGAGACGCTAAGTTCTCTCATCCGGGTTGCGAAATCGCCACCAATCCAGAGCAGATTTTAACCAGACCAGAAGAGAAAATATTTGTGATCGGTGGCGCGAGTGTCTACGCGCAATTTTTACCTCACGCTGATTATCTTTATCTCACATACATTGAGAGCGAGTTCAGTGGCGACACTTATTTCCCAGCTTTCAATAAATCCGAGTGGAAATTAGTGTCTGAAAGAAACCAAGAAACCGGCGCCGACACTCCCTACCCTTTCCGCTTTACGCTGTGGGAGCGTAAGTAGCGCTTACCTGCCAGTACTGCCAAAAGCCCCCTCTCCCCTCACTGATTCGCTCAGTTCGGACACTTCTTCCACCACCACTTGTTCCACCTTTTGGATCAGGAGTTGGGCGATTTTATGGCCTTTCTCAAAGTTAAAGACTTTCTCGGACAAATTCATCACGCCCGCATGTATTTCCCCCCGATAGCCAGAGTCAATCACACCACCGAAGTGCTTGATACCATACTTGTGCGAGAGGCCACTCTTGTCCCAGATCAAACCTACGTAGCCAGCAGGGATCTCTATAGCCAAACCCAAGCCAATAGACTTACGCTCGCCCGGCTCTAATTCTAGCGGTTCAACGGTAAAGAGATCCATTCCCGCATCACCCTCGCGCGCGTAGCTGGGTAGTATCGCGTCGGGATGCAACTTTTTAACCTTTAACTTCATGATTTTCCTTGCCGCCAGTGAACCGATTTTCCTGATAATTTTCCACTTCTGGATTTAAAATAGTAAGTTTGACTCCCGCTTCCGCAAAAATTTCCTTACTCCGGTAACTGCGATGATAGTCCTTGAGGCTAATCACTTTTATTACACCAGCATTGATCAGACTTTTAGCACAAGAGTAACACGGCACCATGTGGCAATAGAGAGTAGAGCCGTCTACAGAGATGCCCAGGCGCGCCGCTTGCGAGATGGCGTTCTGCTCGGCATGGGCTGTTCTGACACAGTGCTCTGACTCCACACCATCGTCGCCAATCACCTTATGCATCTCGTGGCCAACCTCGTCGCAATGTGCGATCCCAGCTGGCGAGCCCACGTAGCCGGTAACTAATATTCGCTTATCGCGGACAATCACACAACCCGAGCGGCCACGAGCACAAGTACCCCGACTACCCACCAACTCGGCGATATTCATAAAGTACTCGTCCCAGGATGGGCGCACATATTTACCAGTATTTTTAGACATATGGACAATATAAGCCAAAAGGGAAAATAAAAAAAGGCCACCGATCAGAATCGGCGGCCAAGAACATTGTGGCCTTACCCCACCACCTCAATTCCAGCCGAGCGGGCAGAACCCAAGATAATCTTCACCGCCGCGTCTACGCTGGTAGCATTGAGATCAGGCAACTTCTTCTCGGCGATCTCGCGGACCTGCGCCATCGTCACTTTGCCCGCCTTCTTCTGGTTATTCTTACCCGAGCCACCCTCAATGCCCGCGGCCTTAAAGAGGAGCGAAGAGGCTGGAGGAGTTTTTAAAATAAAATCAAACGAGCGGTCAGCGTAGACGCTAATCTCTGCCGGGACCAGATCGCCCTTGAGATGCTGGGTAGCGTCGTTAAAGCGCTTCACAAAGTCGCCAATCGGGATACCGGCTTGACCGAGCGCCGGACCCAACTTCTGCCCCGGCACAGCCGCGCCGCCCGGGATCACCAACTTCAACTTCTTTACTACTTGTTTAGCCATAATTTGCCCGCTTACTCTACTTTAAATCTTCTTGACTTGCAAGAAGTCAATCTCCACCGGCGTCTCGCGGCCAAAGAGGGAGACCAGCACCTTCACCTTGCCCCGGTCCTCGTCCACCTCGCTCACCTTGCCCTCAAAGTCCTTAAACGGCCCATCCACAATCTGGATCGCCTCGCCAATAGCAAAGTCAATCTTGTGCTTCACGCTGTCGGCATTCATCCGGCGGAAAAGTGAATCAACTTCCTCTTTATCCAACGGCACTGGCACCACGCCAGAGCCCACAAAGCCCGTGACTCTGGGCGTGTTGCGCACCACGTACCACGAGTCATCAGTCACCAGCATCTCTACCAGCACATAGCCGGGATAGATCTTCTCTTCCACCGTTACCCGCTTGCCGCCTTTCACTTTCACTTTCTTCTCCGTTGGCACGATAACACTAAAGATCTTGCCGCTCATATCCAGCGACTCAATGCGCTGCTTAAGATTCCGCGCTACGGCGTTCTCGTAGCCCGCATAAGTGTGGATAGCATACCAGTTGCGCTCTTGGGGTAGTTCCTGCTTGCTCATGATTTTTTATATTTTTAGTTCCAGACTAATTTTAGCAACCAGCTAAATAAAACATCAAACGCGCCCAGCAAAGCGGCCACGCCCAAAGAGAGGGCGATCACGATAGCCGTATAAGTAATAGTCTGGCGGCGGCTAGGCCACTTGACCTGGTGCAATTCCACTTTAGTCTCGCGGAAATAATTAAGAATACTCATCCCGTTAGAAAATTAACATTATTAAGATATTTTGTCTAAACTGGTCCCGTAGATTTTCTAACGGGATTAAAAAACGCCCCAGGGGCTTGGCTCTAGTATTGTCTAAAGCAAGATAAAAGTCAAGAGGTAAAGAAAGCGCTTGGACCACTGGGGCCGCAAGCGCTTGAATGGGAACGAGGATGGGGAGCTTCAGGAGATGGTGAAATCTCCGTTCGCCGCCAGCATATTGAGAGTTACCTCAGCAACCCTTTTGCTGCCCTCCATGACAACAACCTTCTTGCCAACCGGAAACGGGAACGACAACCCCGATTCCGTGGAGAGAACCTGTCCGCCTGTGCCGCAGACACAGATTCTCGTTCTGTCGGACACGATGACTGCTCTGGGCACACCGTGCACCGAACCAGACACTCCGAACTCAATACCCGAAACGACAGGGACAAAGTCCCCGCCGACTCGGCCACTACGGACTGCTTTCTGCAAAGACATGAAATCCCTTTCCACTGCAAAAAACAACCCCCATACATGCCCCGAACAAACGAGAAATTTAGTGTGCCGAGCGAGCAAAGGCTCCCTCGTCGCCAACACCTCCATCAGCTGTTTGGCTCCGGCCGAACAGTTTCTCTACCGTGGACGGCGAGGCAAAATACCTCGCGATGTCCGCGTCCGGCACACGCCTCTCCTCACGCGGATTGGCGTTGAGTCGGAACCTTCGTTCCTCATCCGGCGTGTGCTGAGCAAGAATCTCGCCCATATGGAACCTCCTTCCTTTTTTCTAGTGAAAAGACCTTTTTCTACACCACGAACGCAGATTATAGTCTATACCAAGAGACTAATTCTTGTCAAGAGGCTTGAGGTCTAGGCAAACAGAGTTAAGACAATAGCGCTTGCCAGTCTCAGCCGGACCATCGTCAAAGACATGCCCCAAGTGAGCGTGGCACTGAGCACAGGTAACCTCGGTCCGGCTCATGCCGTGACTCTTGTCCTCCACATATTCCACCGCACCAGGGAGCGCTTGGCTAAAGCTGGGCCAGCCAGTGCCGGAATCAAACTTAGTCTCGGATGAGAAGAGTCGGTTACCGCACGCGGCACAAGCATATAGGCCCTGTCTCTTTTCGTGCAAGTACTTACCTGTAAATGGCGCTTCTGTCCCTTTGCCGTGCATCACAGACTCTTGTTCGGGAGTTAGTTTATTTAATTTCATGAGTTCTTAAGAGATTAGTAAAATCTTTCTGCGCTTTTTCTAATTTTGGATTAATCACCAGTTGGCAATAAGCTTGTTCCCTATTCTGATTATAGTAATCTTGATGAGACAATTCTGCTGGGTAAAATTTAGTAAGCGGCGCTATTTCTGTCACAATTTTCCGTCCCGGTTGACTGGAGCTATTCAGCGCGTTAATAAAATTATTAGCTATTTGCTCTTGCCCTGGACTGGTATAGAAGATTACCGAGCGATATTGCGTCCCCACATCATTCCCCTGCTGGTTGGGTGTGCTGGGGTCATGGCTAGCAAAGAAAACTGTCAGCAAATCTTGATAAGCGATCCGGCTGGGATCATAGTCAATCTTGATTACTTCAGCATGACCAGTGCTACCACTACAAACCTGCTGATAAGTGGGATTGCTAGTAGTGCCGCCAGCATAGCCGGAAGTGACATTGCTCACGCCACGCAAGCTCTGGAAAACCACCTCGGTACACCAGAAGCATCCACCGCCAAAGACTGCGATCTCGTGCTTATCCATCTGCTTATTATAGCAACTAGGTCAAGATAATCAGTCCGGCGGCTAAAGCCAGGACTATGCGATACACGCCAAAGACAGTGAAAGTGTGGTGTTCTAAGAAGCGCAAAAAATATTTGATTGCAAAATAGGCTGAAACAAAGGCAACCAAAAAGCCGGTGAGCAAAATACCAAACTGCGCGCCAGAGAAACTGTTGATATTTTTTACCAAGTCCAAGCCGCTCGCGGCAAGCATGGTGGGGATAGCGAGGAGGAAGGAGAACTCCACAATAGCGCGCCGCGGCAAGCCCAGTGCCAAGCCGCCCAGGATAGTAGCCGCGGCGCGCGAGACGCCGGGGACAAAGGCCAGCACCTGCGCCAGGCCAATCAAGAGCGCCTGGCGATAATTGATCTGCTCCAAATTAACCGCCAGCTCTGGGCGGCCCTGATGCCATCTCTCAAAAATAATCAAACCCAAACCACCCAAGCCCAGTGCCCAGAGCACGAGGGTAGTGCTGTCTAAAAAATAACCTTTCACCAACGGATAAACCAGCGCGCCAATGATTGCCGTGGGGACAAAAGCCAAGAGCACCCGCTTCCAGATAGCCAAATTAGCGAGCAATCGCCGACCAAAAAAGATCGGCACAGCGAGGATTGCCCCCAGTTGGATAATGATCTCAAAACTCTTGAGAAAGTCGCCGCTCAGGCCTAAAAAGTGGCTAGTGAGCACAAGATGACCAGTGGAAGAAATGGGGAGGAACTCTGTCACTCCCTCTACTAAGCCTAAAATCAACGCGTGCGATAAATCTAGCATTTGAGATATTTAAGCCAGCGCTCGTAGAGCTCCAGCGTGGCGCGGAGATCGCCGATATTGTACTTAGCAATGTCCACAAACTTTTTATCGCGGAAGAGTGCGCTCACATCGTCACCCGTCACGCCACCCGCCTTGGGACTGGTGATGCCAAAGGCACGACACCAGAGATGGAGATTGCCCTTGCGCCGCACCGCGCCGTAATAACTGAGCTGGTCTAATAGATCAATGTGCTGAGCGTCTGGCGATTGCTGGTAGAGATAACGCCCGCGCATCAGATCCACACTGGGCCGGATGCCGTGGATGGCTGAGCGCGTGAGCAAGAACGGCACATCAAATGCCCGGCCGTTGAAGGTGACAAAAGTGTTGTATTCGCGACAACCGCGCCAGAAGCTCTCCAACATCTCTTTCTCTGCCAGAGGCTTGAGCTTGATACCATCCTGCTCTTGCTCTTCCAAGCTAGCGCCGGGCGCTTGGTAATAAACAGCGCCTTTGTTCTTCTCCCGATCCAAAATACCAATTGCCACAATCTGACCTGTGAGCGGCGAGAAGCCGAGACCCTCCTTCAACTCCTGCAGAGCCTCTTGATAATCCTCCTCACTGCTTGCCTCACGCTTGATCCAGCGCGTTAAGCTCTCTTGTGTAGACTCATCCAGATCGTCAAAGTCCTCGCCAATCGTCTCAATATCAAAGATGAGTGTGGACATATAATGAGGGCGGGTTGGAAGAGCAACAACAATTACTCACCAATGAGATCTATCGCTTCGTCGGCCATATCCTCTGCCTCGTCGGCTAGGTCCTCGGCTTCTTCATAATCCTTATCGTCAAAGGCGTCCCAGGCATCCTCCAAGCGATCCTCAGCATCCTCTAGGCGGTCCCGCGCCTCGTCCACATGCTCACCGTCATCGTCAGCCTCGTCAATCTCTTCCTTAGCGTCCCGGATGGCCTTTTCGGCATCCTCCAGCGCCTCTTCCGCATCGCTATCGTCGCCACGGAGCTCATCCAAGATGTCATCCATGTCGCCAATCACACTCTTGGCTCGGCTGATTGCCTCGCTATAGTCTTGGTCTAGGAAGGCGTAGAGGGCCTCTAACATCTCCTCACTGGCGTCGTCAATATCGTCCTGGGCATCGTCAATATCAATCTCGTCGCTATCAGCATCATCCACGTCATCTTGGGTCTCTTCTAGGATGTCCCGCGCATCTTGGAGCAACTCACGAGCCTCTTCGGCCAGTTTATTGACGCTAGGCTGAGCGGGTGCAACCGCAACTGGCGCCGGTGGAGTAGAAGTAGATGGCAGCTTGGCAACTTGTGCGGCTATCAGTGTATCCAAGTGCTTGAGATACTCTGCGCGAGAAAGGGGGCCGAAAGTACCAGTCGGCGAGATCCCACGTGCCGCCTGCCAGCGGCTCACTGCCTCGCGCGTAAGTGAGCCGTAGAGGCTAGTCTCCTGCCCGGGGGAACCCACACCACTCTCGGCAACCTTGTAGCCCGTCTCGTTGAGATACTTCTGCAAGCAACGCACCTCCTCACCAGCCGAGCCAAGCTCCAAGTTGATGGTGAAGCCGCAAGGGATAAACGCCGTGCTCTGCGCCCGCGCTGGCACAGCAACTGGCAACAGACCAAAAACAAAGAGCAATAAAATTAATTTTTTCATGGTGAGTTAATTATAACGCATGAATGTTATTGACCTCAACAGTTAGCCAAGATCAGTATGGAAAGGTGGCGACGACTAACCAGTGCCCAATAGTAAATCACACATGAAGATCAGTTCATATCTACCATTTATGACGCTTCCCGATACGAGAGATAAACAATCCGCCATCAGCGATGCGTCAAAAAATGTCTATTTTGATATTTAAAATAAAAAACTCGCCCTGGTTACAGAGCGAGTTTGGTTTACACGAAACAAACGACTACACCCCAAGGCGTTTGGTAACAATGTCGAGCAGTTGCTCCCAACCAAGAGTGCTACCGAGAGACCGAGACGAGCCGCCAATGATATCGGAGCCGTTCCAGCCAGTTTCCCGGGTCAATCCTTCGGCGGCATTAAAGTCGTCGTAGAGTTGAGTCACCGGGAAAGAGATATAGCGAGAACGTCGGCCAATAGTATAGACGAATCGTCCATCTGAACGGGTGGCAACCAGACTAATAAACGCGTTCATCCCCTTGCTAAAGAGATGGTAGCGCGCCTCGTTGCCTCCAATCTCATCCACAATCTTGAAGAGCGGTGAATCGTGGAGAATTCGATGGCGGATGTCCAACGCGACTTCTGCACCGTGACCCATGAGATAACGATTCAAGCGCCCCAATACTGCCTCCAGGTTGTCCAGCAAGACCGCCGCCGTAGCTTGAGCCAAGCCGCCCGAGCGACGCAGATCAGCATACGGCTTGAAGATCCAAGTATGCTGTCGAACCAACGCATCATCCAGATTCATGGGAAACGCTCCGCCGGTAATATCCCAGCGGTCATCTAGAGCCAAGAGGCGGTTGATATGGGGTATACTCTGCACGCCCTCAAACTTCTTGTAGTTCAAGAGCAGCCAGACGGCAAACGCTGTATCTTGGTCGGTGTCGTTGATGTAGATGTTGGCATCCACAACGCCATTAACCATCAGCGCCTCCATCAAGCCACCCTTGATCGCAAAGAAGGTCTGCATGGCCGTACTCATTGTTGCCTCGCGCACCACGTTGTCGTGATGGTCAAAGTTGATATGAGCAGTCGACGGGGCATAATTAGGCCCTCCTCTCACAACTCCATCAAGAGCGATAGATCGCGGTGGGGTGTTTGCCAAGAACTCCTCCCAAGTCATACTGACTCGCGGCAAAACATGCAGACTAAACGGAGAAAAACGCTCTGACATCGGGAACCTCCTTATATTGGGACACTGCCAGCCAATTCCATTATCTAAACCTTTCAAGGTTCAGTACTGCTTACATGTCTAGCACAAATGAAGTACGGTGTCAATGAGTTAGCAATACACCGAGTATCTGTGGACACAAAAAAGCCCCACGTCGGATTTACTTCCGCCGTGGGGCAATAATCTTATCCCAGCTTACTCAGAGATCGCGTAGCCATCAGGTGGACTCTGGTCCACCTATTGTCCAGCAATATGCTCACACCAGCACACTGATCCGCAATCAGATCAGCACCAGCGACATATTCCAGACACTTATCCAGATCCCAGCTTACCGGCGGATCGGTAGCTACCGAGCGCACATTAGCAATCTGGTCAGCGAGCTTGACCCGCTTCACGCTTGCGTCTTTCCCCTTCACCCTTTCGGCCTGCAGAGACTTACGTTCCACCAACGGCAGACCTTTGAACTCCGGCGGATCAGTGAGACCATCAACGATCTCGGCTACCCTAGCGCCAAATAGCGTCTTGATCTGGCTTAGAGTTACCGAGGTGTCCTCAACCGTGTCGTGTAGCCAGGCCGCGGCAACCTCCTCCACCGAGCCACCAGAGAATGAAACCAGCCCGGCAACCTCCTTGGGGTGGATAATAAAAGGTGAAGCAGCCTTATTCTTCCGGAACTGTCCCTCATGAGCATGATGAGCAAACTTAGAAGCCTTGGCCACTAGTCCATCCAGCGATACATCAGACATAAATCTCTCCTCAAAGCAAAAGGTTTCTCTTGTTTTCAAAATTTAACGTCCAACACTAGCCCAAAACTAGCTTATATATCTGAGGATGTCAACTACTCTAACATTGTCGTTTTCTAAAAGTATCTTATGTGAATTTGGTGCGGCGATTACCGCGTCGGTGTTATCTGTTGTCATTGGGGGGATGTTAGAACCGCGTTTGAGCAATTAAATACTACCAGGATTCGTGTTTTTGTCTTTTAAACAAATCTCTTAAACCATTTTACGGTTTCTCGATAAAGCTCCTCCTGCTTTCCTTCTTCAGTGAAATTGTGAGAGGCATCAGAGATTACGACCATCTCCTTTTCTTGAGAAATGGCTTTAAATATCTTTTTTGCCCCAGTCAAATTACCTTCTTTGGGTATAGTAATGAGCTTAATTGGTTTTTTGAATTCTTCGGCTAACTTAACTGTGTTAATCTTATTTTCTTCTTTAACCATTCCCTCTCCCATAATTGTTACATATCCCTCATCTAAGAGTCTGCCTTGTATAGGTTTAGAAATTTTCTTTAACTTTGAAAAGCTGGTTCTTGGTAAAACCGAGCCATCCCAAGACGCAAGAGCCTTGATGATATCTGCTTTTGCATGAAGAATTGAAGGAAAACCATAGCTATGCCCTACCGCAAAAATTATTATTACACCTTTTGATTTTAGAAATTTGAGCACAGTATTAATATCTGTTCCGTGAGTTTTGAGAGTGCACTCGTGAAGTTTTCGATTCTGCTTTTTCCACGAGTAAAGGTTGAATCGGAAAGATGAAAAACCTTCCTTTTCAAAATATCGAGCAGCATTATAATGCATCGCCTCATTCATATTTCCACAAAGACCGTGAACAATGAGGACCAAAGGTTTTTGAACAGAGCCCATTAAGATACCTTCAATTACTTTTCCATCAGAAGTTTTTATTTTATATTCTTTTTCCATTGTGGGCATATTCCAGTTAGAACCAATTATACGACCTAACCATCAATTATTTTTACTAAAATTTATTTTTGGGTGCCTACTGGGAATCGAACCCAGATTGAGAGATCCACAATCTCTAGTGTTAACCGTTACACCATAGGCACCATGCGTGCTGACTTCTGTATATCCTGTCTATCGGTTTATCTGTACAGTTTATTTATAAGAAGGCGGCTGCTCCTTTATACCAGACTTATGGTTGGCTAGTCTAGCAAGAGCATAGAGGAGAGAGGAGAGCCGGTTCAAGTAAGCCAGCGTGGTAGGCGCGATCTTGGCTTGACCCTCCTCGCTCACCGCCACCACGCGCCGCTCGGCGCGGCGGGCCAGCGTGCGGGCATAGTCCAGAGTGGCGGCGAGCGATGTGCCACCGGAGATGAAGAAAGTCTTAATCGGCGGCAGTTCTTGCTCTATGCTGTCTATAATTTGCTCTAGCTCTGTCACTTTTCCTGGCTGAAGAACCTTATCAGAACCAGCCACTTGCGCTTGAATGATAAACAGCTTCTCCTGCACGCTCAGTAAAATCTTTGCTAAATCTGGAATAATCTTAGAGCTATTTTCCAGACACTTAGCTACGCCCAAAAACGAATTGATTTCATCTAAGCTGCCCAACGCCTCGGCAATAGCCGAGCTCTTGGAGACGCGCTGGTCACAGCCGAAAGTCTTAGTCGTGCCGGTGTCACCCTTGCGCGTGTATAGCATGTGCTCTCGGCAGGAATCGAACCTGCATCGTGGGTTCCGCAAACCCATATTCTATCCATTGAACTACGAGAGCTCGCCAGAGGCGAGTAAACCTCCTCACCACCTTAGCAAAAATAGCGCTAAAACACTAGAACTAGAAGCCGAAGTAGTCACTGAGCAAGTCGCCCAAGCTCTCCTCTTGCCTCAGCTCCGGCAAGTGCTGTTTGAGATACTCGCGTAAGTGCTCGGCGTTGATCTGTGGGGCCAGCGGCATCACAATGTGCGGCAACACAGCCCGCTCGCTCTCCACAATCAGCTTGCGCCCCCGCTCGCTCTCCAGCACCCAGAAGGATTTGAGATAATCGTAAGGATAGAGGCGATTATGGAAGCGCACACCGCGGTGCGTAACCGCGAACTTGATCAGCTCTGGCTGGCGGCCGCCATAGAGCATGATGGTAAAGCTCGCGATCAAGATTAAGATCACAACGAGAAAATTAGCGGTGAAGAGTGCGAGCAAGGCGAGCACTCCGGCTACAATAAACACCGCCCAGTACCAATTTGGCGTCTTGGGATGGAACTCGTACTCCGGCGCTTGCCACTCAATAACTTGCAGTGGAGACATGTTGTGATAATTATAACAAGAAAAGAAAAAGCCCGCTTCCCTACCACTGCATAACGAGATGCAATAGCTGAGAAGCGGGCCGAGACGGGAGTGTGCGAGCCGGACTAGAATGCGCCAACCGCCGGCTTGCTACTGGTATAGAGCCACAGGAGCCCAACCACCAGCATTACCGAGAACATGCTGTACACAACCACTCGCCTGTCCATATATTTCCTCCCTGAAAACAATGAACTAACCTCCCCCAACCCCCATTATAGCAAATGGGTAGAGTTTGTCAAGAGGCGGATGGGGTGAGATTCGAACTCACGATACCCTTTCGGATATGACGGTTTTCAAGACCGTTGCCTTAAACCACTCAGCCACCCATCCTATTTCTATTTATTCTGTTGACCCAGACTGATCTGGGTTGGCTCCCGTTGCGCCACCTTGGATCCTAGCGACTAGGAAGAGATAAATCAACGGCAAGATCGCCAGCGAGTTAGCCACCAGGATCGCGATGAACCAAGTCTTCTGCCCGCGCTTGGCGGCGTGCCAGAGGCCAAAGCCTTTCGCGACCAGGTCAACGAGGATCAGCGGCCCCAGCCACTAGAACTCAAATAATTGCTGGACTGTCTTGGTTGTGAACATTGTCATATCTATCTATGCTAGCATAAACATTAAATATGCGTTACCTCGGCATTGATTACGGCGCGCGGCGGATCGGCCTGGCTCTCTCGGACGAGTCGGGCAAAATTGCTTTCCCAGAAGCTGTATTAAGTAATGACAAATACACACTGGGTAAAATAAAAAAGCTGTGTGAAGAGAAAAAAGTGGGGAAAATAATCTTGGGCGAATCGCTGAACTATAAGCGCGAGGCTAATCTGATCATGGGCGAAATAAAAACTTTTAGAGAAAAACTGGGCGCAGAAATTGGATTAGAAATTATCTTGGAGCCAGAATGGCTCACTTCTGCACTCGCCGCGCGCTCGGGCGCAGATAATCTGGACTCAGCGGCCGCTGCATTAATTCTCCAAACTTATTTGGATAGGTTATAATAAATAGCGATGAGAACATCGCTCTTCAGTCGCCTCTTCCCGCCGCCACATTATCTCGCCATGCCCGCCACTGGCTTAGATCTCTCGGACCGCTCGCTCAAGTTTGTCACCTTCCGGCACAATCACGGACAGCGACGCTTGCACCAGTTTGGCCAAGTGGAGATCCCCTTAGACGTGGTGCAGTCCGGGCAGATCAAAGACAAACCAGCGCTGGTGAAGATCCTGCAGGACTTGAAGGCAAAGTGGCAACTGGAGCACGTGATCATGGCCTTGCCGGAAGAGCATGCTTACATTGTGCGCATGCCACTTCCACTTGTCCCGCCCAGCGAGCAGCGCGAGAGTATAGAGCTACAGCTGGAAGAACATGTGCCGCTCAAGGCAAGCGAGGCGATCTTTGACTACGAGCCGGTGGCGGGCAAGAAGAACGCGGCGATTGTTTCTGTCTTCCCCGCCAACCTGGTGCAAGATTATGAAGAAGTTTTACTGGAAGCGGGACTATTGCCGCTGGCGGGCGAGATTGAAGCGCAAGCAATCGCCCACGCCGTGGTGCCAGCCACCGAGCGGGAAACAGTGCTGGTGGTAGACTTTGGTAAAACCAGAACCGGTTTCTTTATCGTCCGCGAGCGACAGGTCCTCTTCACCTCCACCACTCGCCAGCTTGGCGGCGACCTCATCACGCTCGCAATCAGTAAAAATTTAAATCTGCCAACCGAGCAAGCCGAGACACTCAAGCTCAAGCAAGGACTCTTGAGCGGGAACGAACAAGAGCTCTTGGCCGTTGCCCTGGTGCCGGCTCTCTCAGCACTCTGTGATGAGATCAAGAAGATAGATAATTACTGGAACAGACATCTTGAAGCGGCTGGCGCTGGCGAGGGCCGGATTGCCCGAGTGATCCTCTGCGGTGGCGAGGCCACATTGCCTGGCTTAGTTGAGTACCTCAGCAACCGCTTGTCGCTCCCAGTCGCGTTGGCCCAAGTGTGGACCAACGCGCTAGATAGTGAGGCAAACGTGCCAGAGTTGCCGCACAGGCAATCGCTCCGTTATGCCACCGCCATCGGGCTGGCCCTGCGCTCGCATTAAGCTCGCCACATCATCACCAGCACCATGATCAATTTATTATCCCCCACACAGAAAGCACTCATCCAGCAGGAGTACCGCGCCCGGCGGCGGATCACCGCTGGCGGTCTCTGCCTAGGGATCCTGGTGATGTCGCTGGTGCTGGGTGGCCTGCTATCTTCCCACATACAGATCAAACAAGATGAGGCTACTGCTGCCTTGCTCCAGTTGGATAATAAAGACTTAGAGAACACCAGCCAGACACTCCAGACGGCGGCCAGTGCTGTGGCCATAGCCCGCGCCGGAGCGGACCGCGAATCGCTCTCGGAGCTCTTTACTCTCGTTGCCGAGGTCACGCCAGAGGCAATACAGATCACCGAGCGGCAGTGGCAAGCACCAAACGGCGAGACGCCAGCCAGTCTCAGCCTAAGTGGAGAAGCGGCAGATCGCCAGAGCTTGCTTAATTTTATCGCTCAGTTGGAGAGTCTGGAACGCGCGGCTCAAGTGGAGTCTCCCATTGCCAACCTGATCCAGAGTCGGGACAGCAAATTTAATATTGAGATCACCCTCAAGCCTTATGAGCAATAAACATCACCAGAGATCACGGCTCGCCTGGATCATGCTGGCTCTCAACTGTGCCGCCGCGCTCTTGCTGGCTGGTCTAATTTGGTACTTGCAGGCAGAAGGTCGCGAACTGAGAGATCTCTACACCAATCTGCGCAACGCCCGCGCTAGCACCAGCGAGCAACAACAAGCAGAGGCACTGCTAGAGGAAACTGTCAGCCAGCGCGCCCTACTTGCCCAGTCTATTGTGACAGAAGCCAGCCTGCCAGTATTTATTGAAACACTAGAACAAGTCGCCAGCGCGAGCGGTGTGGCGCTAGAGCTCACCCAAGCTACTCCCGGGAGCGAGAGTAATCCAAATATTGTCCTCGCTTTCACCATTGAGGGCAGTCAGGGTGCAATGAGATACTTTACCCAGCTCCTAGACGCACTGCCGCACCAGATGCAGATCAGGCACGCGCGCTTTGGCATCGAGAACGCGGATTATTATATAGAACTACTTGGCCATGGAATTTAAACTCGCAAAAATTAACTGGCGCTTTTGGCAAAACAATCAGAGGGAACTGGTCTCGCCGGAGCGCGACTGGCGCTTGATGTGCGCACTTGCCGCGCTGGCGATTATTGCTATCTTTGTTCTCTACTTTTGGGCCGGACGGGTGGTAGATAATATGGAAGATAATCTAAATCTAGAGGCTCAGGACACTGGTAATCCTGTAAAATTATTTACGCGCGAGGAAATTGCTAAGCATGCTGAAGGCCTGCAACTCAAACAAGCAAAGTTTGAGCGGCTAATAGGCGGCGAGAGCAACTAGTTGTCCTCCCGGAGGGAATCGAACCCCCATAGCCGGCTTAGAAGTCCGGAGTTCTATCCATTGAACTACGGGAGGAGGGTGGGCGGTAAGGGATTTGAACCCCTGACCTTCGCTGTGTAAAAGCGCTGCTCTACCACTGAGCTAACCGCCCAAATTTATTTAACTATTCCAGAATAAGCGAGAAAGGAGAAATTTACAAACTTACCAGCCTATAGCAAGCGGGAGACGGGTCTCATTCACCAATCTCATAGACAAGTTAGATTTTCTGCAAACCACCAATGAAGCGACAAGAGTTTCTGCTTTCTGCGTCTTGGACCTTGTTACACAACGAGTAATCGTTTGTCGCCCCAGCAAGAATCTGATAACAATTATCCCTTGTATCAGAGTGGGCAACCAGAGCACAAAGGCCAACGTTGTATGGCTCTTCGGTAGCTATAAATGAGTAACATGTATCGCGGGTATCGTCGCCAATAATCTTGGCACACAGAAGGGGATCCTTCTTGGCTTCCCCCACTGCGCTATAACAGGAGTCCACCGACAAGACATCAGCGGGGTCAATCTTCTGACATATGGTGGCATCTCTACTAGCCTCGGCTACATCCTTGTAGCAACCCGCGGTCAGCTTGGTAAGCCGACCATTAACCCGATACTCCACAATTGAGTGGCAGTGGGATAGATCCCCGCTAGCCACTGCGGCGCTGGTATAACAGAAGTTAGCTCTTGGAGTAGCGATCTGTTCGCAAATTTCTACATCTCCTGTTCGTTGGACAATAAAACCCAAACAACTATCTAGTTTGTTCTGGTCAAAACTGTAAATCTGGCACATGGATGGATCTCTCAAAGCTGCCGCTGTAGCCAAGTAACAACGTTCGCGCATATTGGATGCCGATAACTGATTACACACTTGAGAATTTTTGGCCGAAAAAGCAACTCTGTCTACACAAATATATCCCTTGGTATCTCCAAAGCCTTGGCAGAGAGAGATATCAGTGCTGGAAATAGCAACCCGGGAGAAACACTCCGCCTTAACGTCGTTATAATCTGCAACCTGCTCACAGAACTGACTAGACGGTATCTCTGGCAAAAATCCCAGTAAACATTCCTGCGTCTGACGAACATCAAGGTTATACTCTTTTTTCGTACAGTCAGCGACAGACATAGGAGAAACCGAGCGAACAGATTTAACATGAAATAGAGACGAGACGTTGAGAAACACCACAACCAAGAGCAACACGAAAACGATGATCCGACTCTTGAAGTAACTAGGAACTTCTGTAGGCGAAGTCAAGGTGGTGGATGAAAAAGGGACTGAGCTATGGAATAGTCCAATCGTTTTCTTTCTTAAACCTAACCAAATAACTTCCAAAAAGGCAACGGAAAGAAAACCAATACCGTAGGTGGGCACAGTATTTCTGGAAAGTAAGCTGGAGACCCCGGACAGGAACATGAGTAAAAAAATTAAGGAGATGATTCGAGCCCAATTCTTAAAGAACCAGAGTCCGATATTAACGATTACTCCCAGAACAACCATCAAGATCATTCCTCCCATAAACAACAAAATATCTTTTCCCGCTTGAGCAGCACCAGGACTCATAAAGAAGATTGGCGACAATAGTAGTGGTAACACAAAATAAGTCGCCATAATAACCAGATTCACCGATACAAAGAGCCTGGTAATTAACCTGTCGAGATTCATTGGTAAAGTATAACATAATAAACTAATATGATGACTGATGAGATTTAATATGCTCTACGAGGACGGCGATGTGCTGGCACTAGATAAACCCAGTGGCGTGATAGTCACTGATTTATTAGCCGAGGTGCTGGAGAAATATCCCAGCGCCCTGCTCGCCCACCGCCTAGATAGAGACACTACCGGCGTGCTAGTCATCGCCAAGCATGAACGCGCTCACAAGTATCTCAAGCGGCAGTTCCAAGAGCGGAAGGTGAAAAAGTTGTACCAGGCGATCTTGGTGGGTACGCTCTTGCCAGAGGGCGGCCGGCCCACCGGGACGATCAACGTGCCGATTGGCCGACACCCCAGCGATGCGCGGCGGCGCGCCACGGGTAAAAAAGCAGAAGAGCCCAGGCGCGAGGCGGTAACGCATTACCGGATCATTAAGAATTACCCAAACTTCACGCATGTGGAAGCGCGGCCAGAAACAGGCCGCACCCACCAGCTCCGTGTCCACTTCAAGCAACTCGGCTACCCCATTGCCCACGACACACTCTACGCGCCTTTCACCACCCGGCCGCCAGTGATCAAGCGCCAGGCTCTGCACGCCCACAAGCTGGCGCTCAAGCTGCCGAGTGGCGTGGAACAAGAATTCACCGCGCCAATCCCGGCTGACTTCCAGCAAGCGCTTGGTGCCCTTGATACTTTAGCCAGCTCGTGATAGATTATGCGGGCTTAAACAATATGATTAAAACCTCTCCCGTAGACATGGACAAGCGCGCCAAGCTGGACCTCCGAGCTGGGTACACTGTGCGCGTGTGGCAAAAGATCCAAGAAAAGGGCAAAACCCGCCTGCAAGCCTTTGAGGGTCTGGTGATCGCGCGCAAGCATGGCACCGAGGCCGGGGCGACCTTCACTGTGCGGCGAATGTCCGGCACCATGGGCGTGGAGAAGATCTTCCCGCTCTACTCGCCTAATATTGATAAAATAGAGATCATCAAGAAGTCCCGCGTCCGCCGCGCCAAGCTCTATTATGTGCGCGATAAGGCTGCCAAAGAGATCCGCCGCCAGATGCGCAACCTGATCTCACTCAAAGAAGAGAAAGAGGCCAGCGCTGAAGTAGCTGACGAGGCAAAAGATGAGAATAAAGAGAGCGGAAAAGAAACGGCTGAAGCGACAGTCTAGTTTGCTATAATAAGAACCTGCGCGGGTGGCGAAATTGGCAGACGCACTACCTTGAGGTGGTAGCGCCCGCAAGGGCATGGAGGTTCAAATCCTCTCCCGCGCACATGGTAACTAAAACCGCCCTCTCGGGGCGGTTTTAGTTAGCTTTCTTAATCAGCTTCGCCAGTCGCGCTTTCTTCCTCGCCGCGTTATTCTTCTTGATGATCCCCCGCTTGGCGGCTTTGTCTATGGCCTGGTAAGCGGCTGGGAGGAGTTGCGCAGACGGCGCTTTAAGGAAATCCTTGGTAGCCTCGCGCATCGCCTTTTGCCGGCGAGCGTTATAGACCCGCTTGCGGGCCGAGCTCCGGATCGCCTTCTTGGCTGATTTGATAATTGCCATATTTACTTGATTTACTGTAAGTAGCGATAGTATAAACGAATTAGAGAAAAAGGCAAGATTTTGCTATAGTTCTAGGTAAATTAGCCATGATCGGCCAACTAACAGGTATAGTTGCGAGACGGGATCAGAAATCAGTTATTTTAGACGTGAGCGGCGTGGGCTACAAGCTCTGGGTCTCGCTAGAGACGCTCAAGGGTATCAAAGCTGATGACAAACTCACGCTCCAGACTTATCTCGCCGTGCGCGAGAATGCGCTAGATCTCTACGGCTTTGCTAATGCGCGTGAGCTACAGTTCTTTGAGCTGTTATTGTCTGTGTCTGGAATCGGACCCAAGAGTGCGCTGGCGATACTTTCGCTCGCGCCGCCGGAGGTGCTAGAGAAAGCGATTGTCTCTGGCGACTCGGCTTACCTGACAAAAGTCTCCGGCGTGGGCAAGAAGAGCGCGGAGAAAATTGTCCTGGAACTGAAAGATAAACTTGGCGCGCTGGAAGGCTACGGCAATGGCGAACTGCAAACAGAAGCAGAAGCGGTGGAAGCACTCCAGGCGCTGGGCTATAGCCTGGCAGAAGCGCGCCAAGCGTTGAAAAATCTCCCGGCAGATATCACAGACACTGGCGAGAGAGTGAAACACGCGTTAAAGTATCTTGGAAAATAAAATGGACAAGTTAAAGAAAATTTACCACTTCCTACTCGCGCTAATCGGTGTGCTAATTTATCGTTTCCCGTCCCGGAAAATTAAAGTGGTTGGCATTACGGGCACAAAAGGAAAAACTAGCACAGTAGAAATCTTAAGCACTATCTTAGAAGAAGCGGGATACCACACGGCCATTTCTTCAACACTGCGCTTTAAAATTGGGAACGAGAGTAAAAATAATTTACTGAAGATGACAATGCCGGGACGATTTTTCATCCAGCAATTTCTCCACCGCGCGGTGAGTGCTGGCTGTACTCACGCGGTGATTGAGATGACCAGCGAGGGAGTGAAGCAGTTCCGGCATAAATTTATTGACCTAGACGCGCTTGTTGTCACCAATATCGCGCCAGAACACATAGAATCACACGGCTCTTATGAGAATTATGTGGCGGCGAAACTAGAAATCGCCAAGCAACTCGGTAAGTCTCAAAAAACAGAAAAAATACTGATAGTGAACGGCGACGACAAAGAACATGAGAAATTTATTGCCGCGGCGGAGGGGGTAGAACACAAAAAATACAAGCTGGCTGATGTTGCGCCTTACAGCGCCAGTGATCGCGGTTCTGAACTAACACTAGAGGGCGCGCGGATCAGTTCTCGCTTGCCCGGGCTCTTTAATCTCAATAATCTGCTCGCCGCTATCACTCTGGCTAGGCACTGGGGCATGAATGCTGAGATAATCCGCGACGCGCTTGCCAACTTCTCCGGCATCCGCGGCCGGATGGAACCAGTGGGCCTGCAAGAGTTTGATGTAATCGTGGATTATGCCCACACAGCCGACTCACTCCAAGCTGTTTACGAGACACTCAAACACAAGAGGAAGATCTGCGTCCTGGGCGGCACGGGCGGCGGCCGCGACCACTGGAAGCGGCCACTGATGGGTCAGATCACTGATCAGTACTGCCAGCAAATATTCCTCACCGATGAAGATCCGTATGATGAGGATCCAGAAAAGATCGTGCGAGAAGTGGCAACCGGCATCAAATCTGGTAATTATAAAATAATTATGGACAGGCGCCTGGCGATCAGGGAAGCGATTAAGTCGGCTAAGAAAGATGACGTGGTAATCATCACCGGCAAGGGCACTGATCCTTATATCATGAAAGCGAAAGGTGAGAAAATACCCTGGAGCGATGCGGCAGTGGCCCATGAAGAGCTGGAAAGACTAAAAGCAACGCGCGATGCCGGAACTGCCTGAAGTAGAGACGCTCAAGCGCGAGCTGGCGCTGATTGCAGGTAAAAAGTTTAAAACTGCCAGCGTTTTCTCTGCTCAACTCAAAAACCGGAAAATCATCAGCGTAGAGAGGCGCGCCAAAATTTTAATTATTAACTTAGATTCTGAGCAAAAACTGCTGGTGCACCTCAAGATGACGGGCCAGCTAATTTACCAGCCAAAAATTGGCAAATTAATAATTGGCGGGCACCCGGAGCAGAATCCCTTCAAGTACACCCGCGCGACTTTCACTTTTACCGACAACTCAAAATTATACTTCAATGACTTGCGCAAATTTGGCTGGCTCAAATTACTCAAACCGATTCACGCTGGCAAAATCTTAGATAAACATGGCGTTGAGCCGTTATCTAAACTATTTACGTTCAAAAATTTCCAAGATTTATTGCAAAGATATCCAAACCGGAAAATAAAACAATTTCTCTTAGATCAAAGTTTAATTGCCGGCCTGGGGAATATCTATGTGGACGAGGCTTGCTTCTTGGCCAGAATCCTGCCAACCAGACTGGTAAAAAGTCTAACCAAATTAGAGCAGAAAAATCTGCACGGGAGTATTATCAAAGTTCTCAAACTTTCTATTTCTAAAAAGGGTACTTCGGCAAAAAATTATGTGCGGAGCGACGGCACCAAAGGTGGCTTTGTCCCCTATCTCAATGTCTATGGCCGCAAAGGTGAACTGTGTAAGCGGTGTAAAAAGTCTAAAATCACAAAAACAAAACTAAACGGCAGAGGAACGCATTTTTGTGAGAATTGTCAGAAATAAACTTACAAATCAAGTAGCCGGAAAATCGCAATACCCGCCGCCACGCTCACGTTGAGCGACTCCTTCTCTCCTCTCATCGGGATTTCTATTATTTTGTCGCAAATTTGCAAGATTTCTGGTGTGATTCCTTCCACTTCGTTGCCCAAAATTAACGCTAAATTCTCATCCTTATTTTCTCGCGCAAATTGTTTATAATCCACACTGTTTTTGTCCTGCTCTAATGCAATTATTTTAAATTTTTCTCGTTTTAATCTATTTATTATTTCAGACAAACTTTCTACTTCCCCGCCTTTGGCGAGGCGGGTCTGCCACTTCACTATTTTCTCTGCGCCCAGTGCAGTTTTAGCAATCTCTTTATTCTCACGCTCAAAATTATCTCGCGGCGCAGGTGTGTAACCAGTGAGAAATATCTTTTTAACTCCAGCACATTCTGCCGTACGGAAAATAGAACCAACGTTGTGGCTACTCCGGATATTATGTAGAATTAGTGTGATGTTGAGCATATTCCCCGGTCTCTTGCCTTATGGCCCCGCCCTAGCGCCGCTGATACTCCGCCTAGCGCTGGGCGGCGTGCTGGCCTACTCCGGCTACCGTTCGCCCCGGCCAGCTGTCCGTTATAGCCTAGTCGTCATCGGCGCGGGATTGATCGCTGGCTTCCTCGTCCAGCCGCTAGCTCTGCTGGTTCTGCTTCTCTCAGCCTACAGACTCTACCACAAAACGAGCGGTCAGTGGTTACTGCTCGGCGCCAGCGCGCTGGCGCTCCTCTTCCTTGGCCCGGGAATCCTCGCCATTGATTTACCGCTATAAAGTGCTAGAGTTTCACAGTCGCCCCGTTAGCTCAGTTGGTAGAGCAGTTGCCTTTTAAGCAAACGGTCGCAGGTTCAATTCCTGCACGGGGCACAAACGCTAGACTGTCAGCAAGAGACGCTCTAGCTCTAGATTAAAATCTCTTCCCTCTTCCCGCTTGGTGTCGTGCCAGAGGCGGACTAACTTAGCAGAGAGAGATGCCAGCTCCGGGCGAGTATAGCGCCGCGAGCCGGACTGTAAGAGTGTCTTGACCTTCCACACCAGCGCACGCCAGTAGATCTCCTCCCCGCTCACACCCGCCAGGAGCGCTTGCTGATAGCCCAGCCAGAGCTGGGCCCGATCTCGCGCGGCGAGAGCGTCAGCCAGCGCGAACAAGTTAAAGCCAGCGCGCTTGGCTAGCAATTCTGGCTTAAAGCGCAAGACCTTGGTCGCGCTCGCTTTAATCTTCTCTAGCGCTATTTCTCCTAACTCAGCAATATCATCCAGCACAATCAAACTCTGCTCGCCAAATAAATCCGCTCCGCTCTCCAATAATTCTGCCAGCTTCTCCTGCTCTGCCGCAAAATTATCGTTATCAAATTTATACACCGCACCGCCCGGATTCTTGTCTCTGAACTGCGCAACCGCTTTTGCCAATTTCTCTCGGTTGTTAAATAAATACAGCATATCCAGATTTTTTGTTTTTATATTTCTAACTTAATCCCCACCGGACAATGATCAGAACCAAGCACTTGATCTAAAATAAAAGCATCTGTTACTTTATTTTTCAAAATCTCGCTCACAAAGAAGTAATCTATCCGCCAGCCGATATTGCGCTCTCGCGCAAAAGTCCGATAGCTCCACCAGCTATACTGCACTTTATTTTTATTTATCAGTCTAAACGTATCCACAAAGCCGTTCTTAATCAACTTATCCGCCCAGGCGCGCTCCTCCCGAGTAAAGCCAGAATTACCCTCATTATCCTTCGGCCTCGCCAAGTCTAGCTCCTCGCGCGCCACGTTAAAGTCGCCGGTGAGAATAACTGGCTTTTTCTTCTCTAATTTTTTCACAAATTTAAGATAAGCGTCATTAAATTTTAATTTATAATCCAGTCTAGATAATTCGTGATTGGCGTTAGGGAAATAAGCGTTCACAAAATAAAATTTTTCAAACTCCATCGTCTGCACGCGACCCTCGCAGTCAAATTCTGCGACTCCCATGCCATTTTGCACACTCGGTGGCTCAAGCTTAGCGAGGAAAGCCGTGCCGCTATAACCCGCTCTCTCCGCCGGATGCCAGTATTCCTCATACCCAACAAAATCAAATTCTTCTTTTTCCCTCGCCGCGTTGCTGATCTTGATCTCTTGCAGAGCCAGCACGTCTGGCCTGTGTTCTTGCAGAAAATCAACAAAACCATTCTTCACCGCCGCGCGGATGCCGTTGACGTTCCAGCTCATGAGCGTGAGGGTCTGCTTAGCCATTTGCGGCCAGTTTAACATTTTTTAAGCCAGAAAAAAGCTCCCGCGTGACACCACGCAGGAGCTTGGGATGTTACAGACAAAGATTCTCAAGAAACAGCAGTGGAGAGTCGGTTGTCAATATAATTTACGAGGTAATCGACAGTAAAGCAATCCGCCAAACGGTGTAGAACTGGATCTCGTCGGAAAACCGACAAATCCAGTCTGGGCATCGCATCTTGGATCTTCACCAATCCCCGGGGTGTAAATCTACCTTCTTGGCAAAATTCCGGAACATACACCACCTGCTCCCAAAAAACTTTGTCGGGGAAAAGCTCACCGGCTGGGATAGTAACTGAAAAACTTTTCTCCAGTCTAAAGACAATATCCAAAAAATCAATAGACTCGGCACCCAGGTCTGTGATGAGGGTAGAATCTAATTTAACCTCGCTCGCGTCCACCCCCAAAACCTCCCTCAGTACATGTCGGATTTTTTCAAAAACTTCAATCCTGTCCAAAGCGCACCTCTCTTTCTCAATGAACGCGCCACCTATATATCTATCACAGCCCCTCCAGTTTTGCAAAATCCTCTCTCAGCGTATCTAATAGCCCGCGGTTATAGATTGCCGCGGCAGGATGATAGAGCGGCAGGATTTGCACTTTGCCGTAACTCGTCTCTGCTTCAAATAATTGCCCGTGTATCTGACTAATACTGCGCAAAACATCAGCCAAACCGAACTTCATCATAATATATTGCATAGAGAAGCGACCGAGAGTAGCAATCACTTTTGGCTGGATAATTTCAATTTGCCTGTCTAAAAATGGCCCATAAGCCGCAATCTCCTCCGGCAAGGGGTCGCGATTCTGAGGCGGGCGGTCTTTCACGATATTTGTAACGTAAACAGAGGCGCGGGTAATATTTACAGATGCTAACAGCTCGTCCAGCAATTTGCCGGAAGCGCCGCAGAACGGCCGACCGGTTGCCGCTTCATTCTTGCCCGGCGCCTCGCCCACGAACATTATCTTTGCCTCATGGCTCCCCTCGCCAATCACCGGCAAATTTTTATTTACAGTTCTAAAGGCGTAAAGCGGCGAGCTAGTGAGCGCGAGTACTTCGTCTTTGATCTGTTTGAGCGCCAGAGTGCGCTCGGTGAGAGATAAGCTAATTGCCATTGCCGCCTGCCTTATCGCCAGCCAGGAACTGCTCCAAGGACCAGAAGACGGTGAAGATGAGGAGCGTGAGCACAGCCACCAAAAGCGCGAGAGTATAGAAGCCGTAACCCACGGCCATGCCTAGGCCAGCGGCCACCCAGAGGCCAGCCGCCGTGGTGAGACCACTAACCTTCTGATCTTTGAAAATAATAAGACCAGTACCGAGGAAGCCGATACCCACAATCACCTGAGAAGCCACGCGGAGCGGATCAAAAGTGCGAATCCCCAGCGCCAAGTACTGCCGCGACACCAAGTCGGCGATGACGATGAAGAGCGCCGAGCCTAGGCTGACCAAGGCATAAGTGCGCATGCCAGCCGTCTTGCCCGCCAGCGAGCGCTCTATCCCCAGCGCGCCGCCCAGCACGAGCGCAAAGACGAGCTTGAGCACGATCTCCCAGTTTGCAGTTACTAGTTCAATCTCTGGCATAGATATTTGCCCTGATTATACCAAGCCCGCTTCCACCTCGCCAGCCTGGGCGCGATATAAGCAATAATCGCAACCCTCGCTCGCCTCTGGCAAGTGCTTGCTCACTAGGCAAGCTTTAATTTGTAAAATAGCCGGCTCTATCCAATCTGTTTTGCCCGTGTAAGGGATCAGTTTAACATCAAATTCTAGCTTGCCATCAAAGGCTTCCGCATCGCGCTTGCCGTTCACATACACAAAGTAGCCAGTATCAGAAACTTTAAAATCGTTCTTTCTTAGCAAATACTGATAGAACTCCATCTGGCGCTTATAACCACCTTGCCACTCAGCGTCTAGATTAACCTCATCATCTTTGCTCGTCGCCTTGTAATCCACCACGATCAATTCGTCGTCTTTATTTTGCCAGACATCATCCACACCACCAGTTAGTAATAAATTAGTCTGCTCATGCAAGTACTGCACGCCCGCGCGCAGTGAGTCGCGCCACTTATCCATCTCCGGATGATTGAACGGCACAGCCTCCAAGCCATAAGCGCGCATAAGCGGATGCGCTGTCTGCTCTGTTCTGTGCACGTCAAACTCCTTCTTGAGCAAGTGGTCCACAGCAGAATTGAGATTGAAAGGGAAGCCCGGCGGGCGGTCCACGCCCAGTCTCCGGTCTAAATAAAAACATCTGGGACATTCTAAGAATCTATCCACCTTGCTCCGGCTGAGTTTGAAGGGTTCGCCAGATGCCGGATCAAAAATATTCCGCGTCCGCTTGCCTTTGTAATATTGGGACATGTTGGGAGTTTAGCATGAAAAATTTTGAAGGCTAAATCGGCCCTATCTTGCCTCCGCCCAATTTGGTCCTGATTGGGCCGTAACAACAAGTGGCAAGTTGAAACCTCTGATATTTTCCATTTTCTCTTTGATTTTTGGCAAAATCTCACTCGCTTTCTCCGTTTTTATTTCATAGATCAACTCATCATGAACTTGGAGCAAGAGGTGCGCACTCTCTTGCCAGCTATTCTCTGCCAGCAATTTATTTACTTCTATCATTGCGATCTTCACGATATCCGCCGCAGTGCCTTGCAGGGGCGCGTTCATGGCCATGCGCTCGTTCATGGCGCGGATAAACGGGATACGCGAGCGGAGGCCGGGGAAATAGCGCCGGCGGCCATAGAGTGTCTGGGTATAGCCAAGCTTGGCCGCTTGCAGTTTAACATCATCAAAGTATTGCCTGATCTGAGGGAAAGCGAGGAAATAATCATCGTAGAACTTCTGCGCCTCGGCTCTAGTGGTATTTAAGTTGGCTCTCAGGGCTGTCACGCCCATGCCGTAGATGATGCCAAAGTTGATCACTTTTGCTCGCCGCCTCATCTCTTTCGTCACTTCTTCCGGTTTAACGCCAAAAACACGCACCGCCACACTGGTGTGCACATCCTCGCCAGCGTTGAAAATTCTAATTAGCTCTCCATCCCCAGATAAGAGCGCCAGCACACGCATCTCAATCTGAGAGTAGTCCAGCGCGCACCAGGTGTGGCCGGGCGAGGCGAGGAAGGCGCGCCGGATCGCCGCGCCGTGCGTCTCACTAGCCGGGATATTCTGCAGATTGGGGTCAGAGGAGCTCATCCGGCCCGTGGCCGCGCCCGTCTGGTTGAGGTGGGAGTGGAGGCGGCTTTCCCTATCGGCCAGCGCGGGCAGATTATCCACGTAAGTAGAGAGCAACTTTTGCAATTCGCGATACTTAAGAATGTGCGCTATGACCGGATGCGCGTCTTGTAATTTTAATAATTCAGATTCTTTGGTACTCCGCGCGCCGGCGGCGGTCTTTTTACCAGTCTTGAGATGTAATTTATCAAACAAGATTTCGCCAAGCTGTTTAGGCGAGTTGAGATTAAACTGCTCCCCCGCCAGTTCATAGATTTTATTTTCTAAACTACTTAATTCTGCATGATATTTCTCTGATAACTCAGCTAGATATTTTTTATCCAGCAAGATCCCCCGCTCCTGCGCGCGGGCAAGGATTGGAATAAGCGGCAGCTCTATCTCGCGATAAATTTTTTCCAGATTATTATGCTTGATCTCAGCTAGCACTTTCTCTTCACCACCCAGATTCTCTAGATCAGTCGCGGTTGGCGCAGTTAGTTCCGAGTTAACCAGCCACACGGCAATTTTCAATTCCGGCGATAATTCTGGTTTTGCTGCCTCAGCCTCTACTTCAGTCTCAATTTCTTCTCTTTTCGTCTTTGTTTTTTGCTCTGCTTTGCTAGACTTTTCACTCAGCACCGCTCGCAGTCTGGCGCCCAGCGTGCGGAATTCTAACTTGGCAAATAACTTATCTACTGTTTCTAGATTTAAATTCTCGCGCCACTGATTCTTTCCCAACACAAACTCAATCCCCGCGTCTCGTCTAATAGTTGCGAGCGTTTTAGAAAATAGCGCTTCTTCTTCGCCTTCTGCGAGTAATTTAATCATCCGGTCTGTCAGTCCCGCTTGCTTTAATTTTTCCTGACCTGTTTTGGCTTTTAGAATTTTATAGATATTCTCTACTGTGCCGAAGTTGCTGACCAAAATAGTAGCCGTCTTCTCGCCGATGCCATCAATGCCAATGATATTATCGCTCGGGTCGCCGCGCAGGCCTTTCCAATCCGGCAAGAGTGCGGGCTTAAAGCCAAAGCGCTCCAGCACCTTTTGCTCGTTATATAAAATAGTATCGTTGATCCCCTTCTTGAGCGTATAAACTACCACTTTCTCATCGTCAACTAACTGCAGCGTGTCCATGTCGCCAGAAGCGATGATGACTTGAATATTTGTCGTTTTTTTATTTTTATCTCGCGTTACTTGTTCCACAATAGTGCCGATGATATCGTCAGCCTCAAAGCCAGCCAGATCATAGATGGGTATACCAAAAGCAGAAAACAAGTTGCGTGAGCTCTCTAGTTGCGCCACTAACGCCTCGTCTGTTTTAGCTCGGCCAGCTTTATAGTTCTCGTAAATTTCTTTTCTAAAAGTCGCCTCGGCGCGATCGTAGCAAGCGACTAAGTAATCTGGCTTTAGGTCAGCAATGATCTTGATCAGCATCGCCGCTAAGCCGTAGAGCGCGCCCGTGGGCTCACCCGCGCTGTTCTGGAAGTCAGGCAGGGCGTGATACGCGCGGTGGATAACAGCGTGCGCGTCAAGCAAAACTAATTTCTCGGCTTTCTTCATCAATAAATTTAAAATTTATTTGCTTTAAATCTGGCAGAACCTCCCGCACGCGCTCTACCCACTCTATAATTATCAAATTATTTTTGTCCTGCAATAAATCAGCTAAATCTAACTTTAATAATTCCTCGCCGTTCTCTAATCTATAAGCATCAATGTGCACCAGTTTGGCAAATTTCTGCCCGGACAATCTATACACCTTCTCCAGCACAAACGTGGGACTGGTAATATTTTCCCCCACGCCCAGTTCTCGCGCAACGGCCTGAGTGAACGCCGTTTTGCCGCTCCCGAGCTCACCGCTCAGGCCAAGCACAGTGGCTCGCTCTCTCTCCGGCACAAGGCCAGCCAAATAATCCCGCGCCAATTGCTTGGTCTCGTCTAAGCTCTTGCTGATCACCGCCTCCGGCATAAGCCGATTCTAGCACCCGCCTGCGCCAAAGGCTACGGCTGGGCAAATAAAAAAGGCTCCGGCTTGCTTGCGCAAACCAGAGCCTGTGTTGCCTCCGGGCCGGGAGACGCCAGCAATTAGTCGTCGTAAGACTCGTAGTTGCCGTAGTCGTCAAACTCAATCTCAAACTTTTCCCGCTTCTCCACGACCTCTTCCTTCCCCTCCTCGTTCTTGCGAGTGATCGTCCAGGTGGCTATATACTCCACCTCTTCAATCACTCTTGCTCCCTTGGTGGTCTGGAAGTCCTGCTTGTATATCGTAACCACCAGGTTCCCCGCGTCCTTATCCAATTTCTTAGACAAGGCACGGAACTTCTCCTCACCCAGCTGGAGCAGAGACTCTTCGTCCCAGTCCACCACCCGCACGGGCGGTTCCACTCGGATCACCGGCTGGCTGTAGACCACCGGAGGCGAGTAGATCACTGGCGCAGAGCGATAGCTGTAGCCACCGCTCCACCAGCCGCCACTCCGATAGCTACTCCGGTAAGAGTAACTACTGCGGTAGTAGGAGCGCCCAAAGTCCCGGCTGTAACGTGGCGGGCCAACTCGGTACCGCGGCGCCGGACGACAATATCGCCCACCCGCCTCGGCTTTTTCTGCCGAGCAAAACCCAAAACCGAGAACCAACATCACGCAAACCATCAGATTTTTCATCTCATTCTCCTTTTCTGTCGTTCTTTCGGGTTTCAATCCAGTTGCGACCAGCGCACGCTAGTCGTCGTAGTTGATCGGCGAATAGTTGCACCCGCCGATGGATGGCAAGTAGCCACCCCAACCACCCCGTCCACCGCCACCGCAGTAGCAATCGGAATACGAATACGATTCAACGTACTCGTACCAATCCGAGCCACCCCAGTAGCTCCCACCCCACTGGGCCATTGCCAGTGCGGGTGTGAAGAGAGACAGGCAGAGCACAAACATCAGACACCACTTGATTTTCAACGAACGATTTTTCATGGCTTATTTCTCCTATTCTGCCCTGAGGGCGGAAAAGCCACTTTTGACCTAACTAACCCTAGTATAGCAAATTGCGGTTTTCTTGTCAAGGGGGTAAAAATGGCCCAAAATAAAGCTAAGTTATGCGTTGTTTTGGGGCAAGAAAAAAGCTAGAGTTAGGGTAAGTCATGCTCACGTTCAACGATACCAGAGATAAGCGCGTGGACGAACTGCATAGTCAGGAGGCGGAGAGCCTTGCTCAGATGCTCTCCAGCAAATACGACCTCCCCTACATTGATCTCTCTAAATTCCCCATCAACACAGACGCGCTGAAGGTCCTACCAGAGGAGGAAGCGCGGCGGGCTAATCTTGCGGCTTTTAAGATCAATGGGAAAAATTTATTTCTCGTTACTATGTCTCCGGCAAAAGAGGAGACCAAAGCGGCCCTGCAAGACCTGCGGGAGAAGAATTACCAGCTCCACGTCTACCTCGGCTCGGAGGCTAGTCTCACCCGCGCTTGGGAGCGCTACCCGGAGATCTCGCGCTCGCGGCGGACGGAGGCCGGCGTGATTGATATCAGCGACGAGGCAATTGCCGAGTTTGCCAAGCAGATCAGCGATGTAGACAGCTTGAACAAAGCCTTTAGCACCGAGGGCGTGGCGGCGCTCTCCTCCGGCGGTGTCTCTAATCTCTTGGAGGTGCTACTCGCCGGCGCGATTGTGACCGACGCCTCAGACATCCACATTGAGCCGGAGACTGAGCGCGTGCGCTTGCGCTTCCGCCTAGATGGCGTGCTACACGATGTGAGCTTCCTAGAGCCTCGCCTCTACCGCCACATGATCTCGCGGATCAAATTACTCTCGGGATTAAAATTAAATGTGCAGAAGTCAGCCCAAGACGGGCGGCTCAGTATCAGACTGGAAGATAACGATATTGAGATCAGAACGTCTATCCTGCCAGGTGCCTACGGAGAATCTGTCGTCTTGCGTATCTTGAATCCTAAAGCGATTGCGGTCACTTTTGAAACATTAGGTATAGAGCCAGCGCTCTTTGAGATCGTGAAGAAGCAGATCACCAAGCCAAACGGCGCGATCTTCCTCACCGGCCCCACTGGCTCGGGTAAAACAACCACGCTTTACTCTTTTCTCCGCTATATCTCCACTGGCGAGAACAAGACGATCACGATAGAAGATCCAATAGAGTATCACTTGAAAGGGATCAGCCAGACGCAGGTTAACCCAGATAAAAATTACACTTTTCTCACCGGCCTCAGATCAGCTCTGCGCCAAGATCCAGATATCATCATGGTCGGCGAGATCCGAGATAAAGAAACGGCAAAAATTGCGATCAACGCCTCGCTCACCGGCCACCTGGTCTTCTCTACTCTGCACACCAATAACGCCGCCGGCACGATCCCGCGATTGATAGACTTAGACGTGAATCCGAAAATTATTGATTCGGCGCTTAACTTAGCAATGGCGCAGAGATTGCTCAGGAATCTTTGTCGCGCTTGCAAGCAAGAGAGCACACCCACAGCAGAAGAGCAGAAGTTGATAGACGGCGTGGTGGCGTCTATCAAGGAGAAGCGGCCAGATCTCGCTCCCACGCAGACGAGCAAGATCTGGCGGGCGGCAGAGTCCGGCTGTGCGGCCTGCAACCACACGGGTTACAAGGGTCGGCAGGGTATCTTTGAGGCTGTGCTGATAGACGAGCTGGTGGCACCGCTACTGCTCAGTAACCCGAGCGAGCGGGAAATAAAAATCGCCGCCAAAGGGCAGCGCATACTGGATATGCGGCAAGATGGTATGCTAAAGGTGCTCGCCGGCGAGACAGCACTGGAGGAACTGGCCCGCGTGGTGGATATAAACGAGGAGATTATCTAGATCCCTGACAATCGAGAACATAAACCTCTAAGCAAGCCTCCAACGCAAGCGCTGGAGTGAGGTAAGGCCGCAAGGATAGAGCAAGCAAGGTGACCAAAGTCGCCAAACTGTCTCGTCCTCTTGGCCAAACCCGTTTAAACCCGGAAGAGCTTAGTTGCTTAGAGGTTTATGGTCTGGATTAATGCTAATATAAAGATCTTGGGGCATGCTAGCATATAACGTTATAAATGTCAAGAGGTAAAGAAACGAGCGGCGGAGACTGGTTCCTGGATAGCGCCCTGCGCCCAAGCGCTTGGGGAGACTATATTGGCCAGAAAAATATCAAAGAAAACTTGCAAATCCTCCTGCAAGCGGCTAAGGACCGCGCCCAAGCGCCGGAACATCTCCTCTTCTACGGACCTCCGGGGCTGGGTAAGACGACTCTCGCCCACCTGATCGCCAGAGAGATCGGCGCACAACTCAAGATCACCTCCGGTCCGGCCATTGAGCGCGTGGGCGATCTCGCTTCCATCCTCACCAATCTCTCAGCTGGCGATATGCTCTTTATTGATGAAGTGCATCGGCTAAACAAAATGATTGAAGAAGTGCTCTACCCGGCCATGGAGAGCGGCAAGCTTAATATTGTGATCGGCAAGGGCCCGGGCGCGCGAGTTATCCAACTGGACCTGCCACCCTTCACTCTAGTGGCCGCCACCACGCGACCGGCGCTCCTCTCGGCGCCGCTCCGCTCGCGCTTCTCCGGCGGCACCTTCCGGCTCGAGTTCTACTCTGATGCCGAGATCGGACAGATCATCCAGCGCTCGGCCCAGATCCTGGGCGTGGAGCTAGACCAAGAAGCGGCGCTGGAGATCGCACGGCGGAGCCGCTTTACCCCCCGGATGGCCAACCAGTTCCTCAAGCGTTGCCGAGACCTGGCGCAACTCCGGAATCAGATTATTAATAAAACCGTGGCGCGCGAGGCCCTCACGCTAATGGGTATTGATGAGCTTGGTCTCAATGAGAGCGACCGCAAGATCCTCTCGACGCTTATTGAGAAGTTCAACGGCGGTCCAGTTGGTCTGGGCACGCTGGCCACGGCCACTCATGAGGAAGAAGCGACAATTGAGGAGGTCCACGAGCCTTATCTAATCCAGCTTGGAATGCTGGAGCGCACAGCGCGCGGCCGCGTGGCTACCAAGCGCGCTTACGAACATCTGGGCTATGATTATCCGGCGGATAAACAGGGTAAATTGATCTAAATCTAAAACATGAAGATATTGGGCATTGATCCCGGCTACGATCGCCTCGGCGTGGCAGTACTGGAATCTGGAACAAAGCAACCAGAATTAATCTATTCTGATTGCTTAACCAGCAGCAAAAAAACAGAATTTGCTAAGAGATTATCTGAACTGGGTGCAAAACTAGAAAAAATTATTGCAGCACATCAACCAGAACAACTCGCGCTGGAGACACTCTTCTTTGCCAAGAACCGCAAAACAGCGATGCTGGTAAGCGAGACGCGCGGCATGATTTTATATCTAGCCGGGAAAAATAATTTACCGGTGGTGGAGGTCTCGCCCGGGAGCGTCAAGCTCGCGATCACCGGCTATGGTCAGGCTAGCAAAGAGCAAATCAGCGCCATGCTCCCGCGGCTGCTAAAGATCCAAAAAGTGATTAAACACGATGATGAATACGACGCGATTGCTGTGGCCCTAACAGCTTTATCCACAGTTAAGCTAAAATAGTATTGCCAAGCTCGGGCACAGGTGCTAAAAATGAGGCGTTATTAGCAGATTTAATATAATCTAAACTATGGACGAGATGGAGAAGGATCCAATGCTCGATGGCGAAATGGATGAGGAGACCGAGATGCCAGATGAACTAGGAGAGGGCGACGACGAGAGCATGGACGAGGACGATATGTAGTTCCTAAAACTAAAACTCCCTGCCTAGGCGGGGAGTTTTAGTTTGTCTTAATTTTGAATTTTGATCTGGATAAAGCGCTTTTTGCCGATCTTCAATTTTAGCTCTTGCTCTAGAGTGGCATCCGGATCGCTGAGCTCACCCTCCGGCCAGAGATGAACGGCTTTCTCATCCACCAGCCGTCGCCAGGCTGATTTAGATTCCACCGCACTAGCTCGCAATAATACTTCTGCTAATTTCTCTCCTTTTTTGCCAGTAATATTTTCCCACTGTTCTGGCTCTTCACCTTTCTGGAAAGTTTTGATAAATCCCTGCTCGGCTTGCTCGGCTGCTGAGGTACCGTGATAGAGCGAGACAATCTCCCGCGCCAATCTCATCTTCGCATCTCTAGGGTGCCCAGCCAGTATCTCCTCAATCTCCCCGCTCGCCACGCGCGTGCAGAGCTCAAAGCCAAGCGGCAGGAGCGCATCAGACCAACTCATCACCTTGCCATACATCTCGCTCGGATTATCAGCTAACGTGATCATGTTGCCTTCAGTCTTGCTCATCTTGGCTTCACCCGGCGCGGCTAATAGTTTAGTCGCCAGCACAAACTTCTCTTTACTTCTCACACTCTTCATCAAGTCTCGCCCTACGAGCATATTGAAAGTCTGATCATTCCCGCCGATCTCCGCGTCCACGTCCAGCGCCACGCTGTCATAGCCCTGCATCACTGGATAGAGCAACTCGTGCAGGAACAATTCCTTGCCCTCATCTAAACGCTTCTGGAACATCTCGCGCTTCAAGAGCTGGGGAACAGTTAGATTAGACGCGAGTTCTAATACTTCAGCAAAATTTAATTTACTTAACCACTCGCTATTGTACTTCACTTCAGTCTTCTTCTCGTCCAGGATCTTCCAAGCCTGCCCGAGATAATTCCGGCAATTCTCTCTCACCTGCTCAGCAGACAGTTTAACACGCGTGGCCGTCTTATCTGTGGGATCGCCGATCATGGCCGTAAAGTCGCCGATCAACAAAATCACTTCGTGATCCAAGTCTTGCAACTCGCGCAGTTTCATCATTGGCACAGCATGGCCAAGGTGGAGATCCGGCCCAGTGGGGTCAATGCCAAAATAAATTTTCAGTTTTTTGCCGCTCTCCAGAGCTTTTTTAAAACTCTCGGTGTTGGGGTAAATATTAGAAACAGCGCGCGTGAGCAATTCTGGATTCATTGGTTTAATCTTAACACAAAAACCCGCCCATTTTCATCTCTATTGCAAAAAATGGCTTAAAATATAGCCTTTCTAGCAAGGAAGACCAGAATCCCGCCAAACCCCTTGACAAACAGACCCAGTGGGTATATAATGGTTAATAGTAGGTTCAGAGTGTTCTGGAACCTTGAAAACTGGAAAACCCTTCTTCACAAGGAGAAAAAATGTCCCCGCTAGTTCCGTTCATTGTGGCTATCATCACGCTCATCGGGGGTTGTATCTTCCTGACCTTCAGATTTGGTAGCACCAAACAAGCAAGTTGGGATCGGGTAATGGGTTTAGTGCTTGTGGCAGTGGCGGCGTTCTTGTTTACTCTGTGTGGGTACTTTATCGGCACAGGCAAACCGGCAAACCCGGCAAATTGTCTGGAAAACGGCACCATCTACAAGGTGGTCCAGAGTTTTCCCATGAGGAATGGAGTATGGGGGCTGGCACTGAGTGACCAGGAAGACGCAATCAGGGTATGTAGCTGGGGAGGCGTGCCTCCTTCTGCCGGTCTCGTCAAAGCCGTAAATATTGGCCAGGTGTTCAGAAGGGAGTATGAACTGAGACCATACCCATCCCCGCCCACCCCAAAGACAGACTGAGGAAAAGAGTGGGGGGCGTTTCCTCATCAAGCCTCGCGTGTTCGTCAGATGACGGCATGCGAGGCTTTTTTATTTGTAGATATTTATTTTCTAAAATCTCTAAACTCTGTTATAATGCAAGCTATTCGTGAGTTAATCCTCAAAATTGTGCTGGTCGGCGTGATCCTCGGTCTGCTGGCGGGCGGCGGACTCTTGCTCTGGGTCAGCACGCTGGAGATGCCCTCGTTTGACTCGTTTAGTGAACGAGTCGTTGCTAAATCTACCAAAATTTACGACCGCACTGGCGAGATCTTACTCTATGATGTGTATAAAGATGTGAAGCGGCAGATTGTGCCCTTTGAGAATATTTCTAAAAATATCAAGAACGCCACGCTAGCGATAGAAGATAACGAGTTCTACCAGCATGCGGGAGTGAAGCCTTTCTCTATCCTCCGCGCTTTCCTCGTCAATCTCAGCGCGGGCGAGAACTTGCAAGGCGGCTCAACTATCACCCAACAATTGGTGAAGAAGGCGCTCCTGACTGACGAAAAGCTCTGGACTCGGAAGATCAAAGAACTGATCTTGTCGCTGAAATTAGAAAAGCAACTAAACAAAGACGAGATCCTGAACCACTATCTCAACGAGATGCCCTACGGCGGCAGTATCTACGGCGTAGAGGAGGCCTCGCAAGCTTATTTTGGCCAGTCAGCGGCTGAGCTGGGAGTAGCCGAGTCGGCTTACTTGGCTGCGATGCTGAAAGCGCCAAGTTATTATTCCCCTTTTGGCAAAAACAAAGATAAATTAGACGAGCGCAAGAATGTGGTGATCAACCGCATGGCCGAGCTTGGCTTTATCACTCCGGAAGAAGCGGCACAAGAGAAGACGAGGAAAATTGAATTCTTACCTAAAGCCGAACGCGGAATCAAAGCTCCCCACTTTGTGCTCTGGATCCGGGAATATCTGGAAGAGGAGTATGGCGAGGAGGCACTCCACGCGCGCGGCTTGAGAGTGACCACTACGCTGGACTGGCCGATGCAGGAGATTGCCGAGCGTGTGGTGGGAGAGTACGGTGCCAGCAACAAAGAGCAATTCAACGCCAATAATGCGGCCCTCACGGCCATTGACCCCAAAACGGGGCAAATCCTCACAATGGTGGGCTCCAAAGATTACTTTAACGCTGAGGACGACGGCAACTTTAATATCGCACTCGCTCACCGCCAACCTGGATCATCCTTCAAGCCTTTTGCTTATGCTGAGGCGTTCAATAAAGGCTTCACGCCAGAAACAATGCTCTTTGATCTGGAAACACAATTTGATACCAGCTGCGCGCGTGGTGGTAATTGCTATAAGCCAAGTAATTATGACGACAAATTCCGCGGGCCCATGAGCTTGCGCGAGGCGCTGGCGCAGTCTATCAATATCCCTGCAATTAAAGTTCTCTACCTAGCCGGTCTCCGCGACACTCTCAACTTAGCCAAGAACATGGGCATCACCAGCCTAGGTAACGCTAACCAATACGGCCTCACGCTGGTGCTGGGTGGCGGCGAAGTCTCGCTATTAGATATGACCAGCGCTTATAGCGTCTTTGCCAATGATGGTATCCGCAATCCTTACACTAATATCTTAAAAATTGAGGATGACAAGGGTAATGTGTTAGAAGAATATGCTCCGCGCCCAAATAGAGTACTACCAGAAAATACTGCCCGACTGGTCTCCAACATTCTCTCTGATAATGCGGCGCGCATCCCCAGTTTCGCCCCCGGCGGGCCACTGGAGTTCCGTACCCAGGCGGTGGCCGTTAAAACTGGTACAACTAACGACTACAAAGACGCCTGGATCCTGGGATATACTCCCAACTTGGCAGCTGGTGCTTGGGCCGGCAATAGCAACAACACACCGATGGAGAAAAAAGTGGCCGGCCTGATCGTCGCACCACTCTGGCGCGCCTTTATGGACGAGGCACTTAAACTGGTACCCAAGGAGGACTTCCCCGCGCCAGAACCAACTAACCCAGAACTCTTGCCGGTTCTACGTGGTTATTGGCAGGGCGGACGAGGCTACTTTATAGATAAAATCTCCGGCAAACTCGCAACGGAATACACGCCGCCGGAACTGCGCGAGGAAAAAGTGCTGACCCAGGTCCACTCAATTCTCTACTGGCTAGATCGCCGTGATGATGCGCAGTTCCCACTTTGGGAAGAACCAATCCGGCGTTGGGTGGCAACACAGAACATTAGAGAAGACCGGGACAGCGATATCCCCACAGAAGAAGATGATATCCATGGTCCAGAAAAATTACCAAGACTAAGAGTCTTGAGCCCGGATGACAAACTCAAATATAATCCAGAACAGCCTATCAGCTTCCGGTTTAGCTACCAGGGTGTTTACCCCTTAGCTTCTCTGGAATTCTTCTTTAACGAGCAATATCTCGGCTCTAGTGATCAAGAACCTTTTGCCTTCTCCTTTCGCCCCAGCGACTATAATCCAGCCCAAACGCGCAACGAGTTGCGAGTGGTGGCCAAAGATAATGTCGGCAACCGGAACACAGTACTGGTAACAATTAATCTAGAGTAAACAAGCTAAGACAGGCGCCGCGGGCGCGGTTCGCCCAAGCGCTTGGTAATCTGCTCGGTAACGCGCTCGCGGTTAATAAAAAGCAGATTTTTCACCAGTGGCGAAACTTGGATATAAATCTGCCCCCTCTTCACTTCTATCTGGTCTAGATTTAACTCTAGATCTAATTCTTCACTCAAGACTTGCTTGGTCGCCTCTTTCACCCTCGCGTCTGGCGGCAATAATTGCGTAAAACGAGCAAGAAATAAGTTTACACGTTCCACACTTTAGATCTTAGACTAGCGATTAAGCGGCATGATGAGATAACGGAAAGTGTCGTCCCGCAAGCCGGTGAGCAAGATCGGCTTGGTCCGGCCGTTGAATTGTAATTGGACTTGATCATCAGCCAGCGCCTGCAGGCCATCTAGGAGATAGCGGAGGTTAAAGCTTACTGTTAACTCCTCACCCGATATTTCCGCCGGCAGGAGGCTGGTATTCTCCCCCACCTCGCCGTTTTGGCTTGTTAGCTCTAGAGTCCCGTCTTCCGGCCTAACTTTAAGTGTCACATGATTCAGTCTATCAGTAAAAATCTGCGATAATCTCAGGCTATTTAAGAGCACCTCTCTATCTAGAGTCACTTGAGTAAGAGACTTCGCCGGCATAATTTGCCGGTAATCGGGGAAGATACCATCAACCAAACGAGAGGTAACGGTTAATTGATCGCTCTTGATCGTGAGCTGGTTGCGGTTATGGTGCCAGCTCATGTCTCCGGATTGCGCTTCAAGCAACCGCATTATTTCTGCCACATTCCTGATCGGCAAAATTAACCTGACTTCTTCGCCCGTTTCCACAGGATTAACTGCGAGACGCTTTTCTGCTAAACGGAAAGAGTCTGTGGCGACTAAATACATGTTACTTTCACTCGTGTGGAGATAGATACTGGCGATCTCCGGCTTAATATCAGTGAGTGCGGCGGCGTAAGAGGTAGCGCGAGCGGCGGAAATAAATTCGCCAGCTGCCAGACTAAACTCCCCCACCTGATCCAACTCAGGTAGAGAGGGAAACTCTTCTCCAGACTGAACTTTCACTACTGTTGAACTATTAGCCGTAGCCACCATCAAGTTAGCCCCTTCTGTGGCCAAAGTTATCTTATCAACGCCGCTGATAGTCGCGAGGAAATTGTGTAAAACCGCTCCCGGGACCAATATCTCGCCAGGCGCGCTCACCTTAGCCGGCAAACGCCACTCGCAACCAAGATCAAGATTAGTAGATCTGATCACCAGTGAGTGCTCGCTGGCCGAGAGTAAAATCTGACCCAAGATCGGCAAAGATAAATTTTTACCAGTCACCCGTTCAGCCAGGCCGATAGCTTGCTTAAGTCTTTCCCTCTGACATTCCAGTTTCATAGCTATTAATTAATTATATTTAATCTAAATTTATTATTACTATTAGTGCTGTGAATTAGTCTTGTCTTTATTTCTAGCCCTATTTTGTTATTTAACATTGTGGATTATTTTTGGTAAGTTTTTTAATTCCAAATTTATGCTCAAGTTATCCCGTGTTATCCATAGTTTATCCCTGATATATCAAGTTCCTGATCTGCTCTATCTCTTGCTGTAGTGGTTGATTGATGAGGATGTCTTTTTTAATCTTCTCGTAAGCGTGGATTACTGTGGTGTGATCCCTCCCGCCCAACTTCTGGCCAATATACGGGTAAGAAGTGTTAAAGTCTTCGCGCAACAAGTACATGATCACTTGCCGGGGCTTAACCACTTCTTTCTTTCTCGTTTTCTCGTATAAGTTTTTCTCGTTAATGTTATAGAAATTAGCCACAGCTTCCGCCACATCTTTCACTGAGACCATCTTCTTGGGCTTAATATTATTTTTGATCAGTGTTTTGATCTCGTTCAAGTTTAAGTGTCGGTTCTTGAGCTGGCTCTGGCAGACTACAGTATTCAAGCACCCCTCTAGTTCTCTGATATTATCTTGGATAACTTCAGCGATATATTCCAGCACCTCATTGGCTAGCAATAACTGATGTTGCTTGATCTTGTTCTTGAGGATGGCCAGGCGAGATTCGTAGTCCGGTTTGATCACATCCACAATCATGCCGCCCTCAAAGCGGGAACGCAGGCGCTCTTCCAGGCCGGTGATATATTTTGGCGATTTATCAGACGAGAAGATGATCTGCCGGTTGCTCTCGTGGAGATGATTGAAGAGATGGAACAGCTCTTCTTGCGTCTTCTCTTTATTAGAGAAAAACTGGACGTCATCCATAATCAACACGTCGTATTTGCGGTATTTCTCTTTAAACGCATTAATTCTATTCTGTTGCATTGAGTTCACGTAATCCATCGTGAACTGCTCAGAAGTGACGTAATAGACTTTCTTATTCGGATGCGTTTTCTTCACATAATTACCCAGGGCTTGGATCAAGTGTGTTTTGCCAAGGCCGGTACTGCCGTAGATAAAGAGCGGATTATAGATCTGGCCCAGCTTCTGCGACGAGGCCCGGACGGCTGCGTGGGCTAGCTCATTAAATGGCCCAACGGTGAAAGTCTCAAAGATATATTTAGGATTGAGATTATCTTCTCGGTTAGTGTACATCTCCAAGTTCATCTGGGGACTGGCCGGCATTGGAGCGATCGCCGCGGGCTGCTCTACCGTCTCGCCCTTGGTAATGGTGTACTCTATTGCCCTTACCTCCGGCACCAAGTGGCGGAGCGACTTGAGGATAGACTTATGATACTTTTTATACAGCCAGTCTTTAACAAAAGCGTTGGGTACGCCCAGGTAGATAACGCCATCGCTATCCTTAATAATCCGCGTACTGCGGAACCAGGTGCCAAAATTGGCCTTAGATACTTCCAGTTCAATCTCCACCAACGCGTTTTCCCAGAGCGTTTTGTGGTCTAGCATGACAGGAATTATATGCTCTTGCTCTCAACTATCCAACTAGCGCAATCTGTTAATAATCAGTGGATTAATGTGGATAAACATGCTAGACTCTTGCCATGTCACGAACATACCAACCCAAAAAGCGCAAACGCAAGACTACTCACGGCTTCCTTGTCCGCAGTGCCTCCAAGGCTGGCAAGCGGGTGATCAAACGCCGCCGGCAGAAGGGTCGCAAGCGCCTCGCCGTTTAGCCAGATGCTCCCCCGCGTTAACCGCCTGAGCCGGGCCGAGATTGATGAGATTGTCAGGCGCGGCCGGAGGGCTGGCCGGAGGCCGCTCGGCTTGCGTTATCTGCTGGTGCCGGGCCCAGCGCGCTTTGCCATAGTAGTGCCAGCTAAAGAGATTAGGCAATCTGTGGCCCGCCATCGTCTCAAGCGCCGGATCCGTGCCCTAATCCGCGAGCAAGCAGGGCAGTTTAAGCCCAGCCGGAGCTGTCACGCTGTGATCTTTGCTGGTAGCCCAGCCTCTCAGCTCCCTTTCCCCGATCTGCGCGAGCAATTAACTCAATTATTTAAACAAATCCAATGATTTCCAGCGCTTTCCGCCACATCTTCTTCCTCCCTCTCTATAATGCCCTCGTCTGGCTCAGCACAGTGTTGCCTGGGGCCGATATTGGCTTGGCGATCATTATCCTCACTCTGGCTGTCCGCTTTATCCTCTTCCCGCTCCAGCATCGCATGAGCAAGACCCAGAGGGCGCTCAAGTTGCTTGAGCCCAAGCTGGCTGAGCTTAAGGCTAAATATGCTGATGACAAGAGCGAGCAGGCCAAGAAGCTGATGGAGCTCTACCGCGAGCATGGGGTCAATCCTTTTGCCGGCTTTGTGCTCCTCCTCATCCAGTTGCCCATTCTCTTAGCTTTGTACTGGGTCTTCCGTGATAGCTTTGTGATCCAAACCGACTGGCTCTACTCGTTTATCACTCCCCCGGCCGCCTTGGGTACCCACTTCCTCGGCTGGCTGGATATCACCACCAAGAGCTGGCCTCTAGCCCTGATAGTGGGTATTACCCAGTTCATCCAGATGAAGCTGGTGATGCCTCCCAGCGCCCCTATTGCCCCCGATGCGCCCAAGTCCCTCTCTGCCGATCTCCAGCGCAGTATGAGCCTGCAGATGCGTTACTTTATGCCTCTGATGGTTACTTTCATTGCCTTTGGCTTGCCAGCTGCTATCCCCCTCTACTGGATAACCAGCAATATCTTTGCCATTGGCCACGAGCTCTTAGTTAACAGAAAAGCGCGGGACTTAGCTAGTGATTAGTATTTTTTAAATTTAGAGAAAGAAAAAAGCGCATCCAATGGATGCGCTTTTTTGCTTAGACTGATGTTTCGCACAGCTCTATCTTTCCAGTGCCATGTCTGACGTTGTAAATACCCCTGATTGCCAGATCCCCCTGCGCTGTGGGCCAGTAACCGATGAAGTTCCAATCCTCGTCCTCTGCGCCACTGACGGGTGAACAATGCACGCGCGACAACGCATTGATTCTTACACGGCCCATGCACTTAATGTGACTTTCTGGGCTACTGACTTGGAAAAATACACCCGAACGATTGGTGGCGTGACCCTCAAACAAAGCAACCGCCAATTCCCATTTTGATGGTCCAGCAACAATATCTAGCTTTAACATGATTTGTCTCTCCAAGATAGAATCTCTTGGCCTCCAACCTGCTACGCTGCAAGTCAAAGATCAATTGTTAACTAATTTAAGTATAGCAAATTACAGTCTGCTTGTCAAGGGTTTCTACAATACAACACAATTGTCAATCTTGACTTGCCAGAATAGCCTTATTTCTAGCCACTATTAGAACATATTTATCTAGAAACTTGCCTAGAAGCTGCCACTGATGTCCAACGCCCAGAGTCTCTGGTCGTAGCGGTTATTGATGTAGAGGGTCTTTTCCTCAGGGTCTAGCAGGAGCTTGTCGGCATCTAAGTTGATGTCTAGATTGCTGGTGGTGGGGCTAAAGATGATCTCATTCTGGTCGGTTACAGTATCTATTTTCCAGATATTATCGTTCAGTCTCACTTCTCCTCGGTACCAATCGTCCGGATAGCGGTAGCCGCTTGGCAGTCCGGCTGGCACCGCGCAATAGGCCGTCAGGCCCGCTCTGGACCACACGCACTTCTCCGTCCAAGTTCTCATGTTTAACCGGCTAAAGAACTTTTTGCTCCTGTCGTAGATGCCAAAGACCAGACCCTGCTCTCCCAGGCCGCTGTAGAGTACCCGATTGAGGTCGGGATTAACCAGAGTGCTTAAGCCGGGCACGCCAGTGATGACAGGTTCCAGCTCTTTGGACCTCAAGTCCCACAAGTAGAGCGAGCCATTGGCTAGTTCGGAACTGCGGCTCTGTAGGGCGATCACAGTAGGACTGACCCAGCTGGCTTGCCACTCTTGGTAAGGTGAGCGGAAGAGGGTTTGTTTGTTGCTACCATCAAGCTGGGCGAGATAAGCAACTGATTGATTGCCGCTCGGCTCTAGCCAGAAGACTTGGCTATGGTCTGGCGATACGGCCAGAGAGAGGATCTCCGCTGGCCAGGCTCGGGTGGCTAGGGTTGGCAAGTCAGACTCCGGCAGGCTGAGGAAGTCGTCTCCGGCTAAAGTGGGGCGGATATCCAGGCTGACGGCGATGGTCTGGAGACGGCCCTCGCGCAGGTGGCTGATGATCAGCTCGGTGCTGGTGCCGCTCTGGCCCGCGGCCAGGCTATAGACTTTTGGGATAGTAGTATTGGAGATGCGCTCGGCGGCGGCTCCTGGCTGGAGGCGGTAGAGATGGCCGGTAATCTTCTCGGCATAGATGAGAGCGCTGGAGGTGGCTTGGCCCACCAGTGCCAAGCCACCAATTGGCCGGGCTGAGACGCGGTAGAAGCGGCCGGTTGCATCGCTCACTGTTCCCTCTTCAGCCAACGGACTACTAGAGGCGGTATTGCTGGTAAAAATATCTCCGCCCGGCAGGAGCTCGCCACTCGGGAAGAGCTCGTTGCTCACCACCGCTTGATCGCTTGGCACTTCTTCTTGCCCGCGCCACTTGGCCCATGCCAGCGCAATCATGATTATGATGATCAGCGCGCTGCCGGTGAGAATAAGAGTTTTAGTCTTTTTAGACATTTGTTTTTATTGACCCAGATTGCCCAGTGTACCCAGGGTGTTCACAATATCTGGGTTAATCTCGTTTAAGATTACCCAGGCGACCAGTGCGAGCAATAGACCCCAGAGCGCGCTCTTGATGCGCTCGGTGCCCTCACTCTTGCCGCCCGGCTTCATGCTCAGCACATGCTGCAGTCCGCCCCAAGTAACCATCACCACCGCCAGAGTGATTGCCACGCCCAGGAAGATGGGAAAGGCCACCTGCACATATTCACCAATAGAGCTGATCTCTGATCCGGCAGAGCCGGTGCCAGTATTGAGGGGCGCCAGGAGGTTAACTTGGTTCTGGGCCAGAGCCTTTTCTGTAAAAAAATTAAGTAGATTACTTAGCATGTTTTTCAAAAATTAAAGACGCCTGTGTTTCCAAAGTTGATCCGGAACTCGCGCTTGGCTGTCTGGAAGAGATTATTTAAGCTCTCTGTGGTGAGCTTGATGATACTCTCACCGCTAATGCCACTGGGCGCGGCAAAGGTAATGAGGCGGTTATCTACTGGCGAGGGCACCACCTTCTGATCGTTCAGCGTCCAACGGTAATCAATTTTGCCAGTCTGGACATCTACATTATTAAAGAAATAGGGCTCAGCCGCTAGGTTGATCTCTGGTTGAGTGAGCGTGAGACTGGTGCCCAGAGCGCGGTGGTAATTGATCCCCAGCAGTGGATCGTCCTCGTAGATGCTGATTACTGGATTGACCACTAGTATCTCCACCAGGCGGTTTGCTGATCCTGTTTTGCCGGGCGCGGTCACCAGCACTTGGACTTGATGCCTCTCCCTCGCTTGGCCAGCAGTGAAGCTGAGAGTACTCTGGCCAAGGCCCGAGGACTTGGGTACTGCTTGGCCGTCTCTCTGCCAGCGGTACTCAAGTTGCTCTGGACTCACACCCGGCCAGGCGGCTAGTGCCACCACGCGCACAGTGCTCTGGGGAGTGGCTTGGCTATGACCCAAGTAGAAGGCTGGTTTGTACGTGCTAGCGCTCCAGAGCAGATCTACACTGGGAGCGCTCTGAGCCTGGGCGCCGGGCGCGGTGAGTATTAATGTAAAAAGAGTGAGGAGAGTGGTAAAAAATTTCATTTTACTAGAGGCAACTTAATACCCAGCTTGTCTTCTGATTTTACCATACCGATGATAACGATTACACCCACAGTGACTGACGGTAAGACGCTGAGTATAGGAATGATTTCTACAAGAGCGCTCACGCCGGCTGTGGCCAGGCGCTTGATGGTAAAGGGACTCACTCCCAATAGCAGTAACCAAATACCAATCACAATCCATCCCATTGCCCCCGCGCCGGGTATCAACAGACTTAAGAGATCAAAAAACAGAGCCACCACGGGCATGAAGATGATAGTGGCTAGGCCGATACGGTTTCTCTTTGGTTGTTCTTCACTCATCTAGAGTTTCTTTGTCGCGCTTGGCTTGCTTGATCGCTAAGATTTGCGAGGGATCAGAGGTGATGATCTGATCTTCGGTATAAGAGGCGATAATCTTAATAGCCACGTGTTTGAGGCCGGCAAAGAAGATACCCTCGCCCACCCCAGACTCTAGCAGGAGATATTTCTCGCCATCGGTGAGCTGGAAGGTTTGCTGGATCAGGTCAATGGCGGCAGGCGACTGCTTTAATAATAACTGGATAGAAGAGTTAGTGATAATTGGTGTGCCGTATTCTGACTTTAAGAAGTCGCCCACGTCTTGGGTGATAGTAGCCACGCCGAGATAATACTTTCTCCCGCGCTTCACAAGAGAGAACAAGAACGAGGCTGTATCTTTGCTCTTCATCATCCACCAGGCCTCGTCTATTACCAGCAGGCGCTTCTTCAAGTTGCGCCGGATGGCGTTCCAGATATTGTGCATCACGATGTACATCGCCACGGGTTTGAGCTCGTCTTCCATATCGCGGACCGAGAAGACCACAAACTTTTTATTGATATCTACGTTAGTTGGCTTATTGATAAAACCAGCCCAAGTGCCGCGGGTGTACTTGAGCAATCTCTGTGCTAGCGCTTCCCCGCCGTCCATCCCTACCAGCACTAGTTCTAGATCAGAGAGGAGTGGCGCCGGTTTATTGGTGAAGTCAGAATCAGCTGTAATATCTTTAAGCGCATAGGTCTCAGTGATTGCGTTGTCCATGATCGCGTCTTCCTCCGGCGTTAAGCCGCCAAGCATCAGTCTAAACAAGCCAACGAGATTGATGATATTAGAGCGCAAGACGTCAGCCGGTGATTCATCTTCTCTCGGGAATGGCAGATCAAACGGATTAATGTGGTGCTCGGAGGTGAGTGAGATATTGAAGTAGCGTCCGCCTACGGCCTCTGACAAGAACTCATATTCTCGTTCCGGGTCTATAACTAAAACATCCGTATCAAACATCAAACTGCGCAGGATTTCTAATTTAGTCGCGTAACTCTTACCAGAACCAGATTTGGCAAAAGTGACAGAGTTATAGTTCTCTAAGCTAAAGCGATCAAACAAGATCAGCGAAGAATTATGCCTATTTATTCCATACAAAATTCCCTTATTAGAAGTGAGGTCAAACGAGACGAACGGGAAGAGTGAGGAAAGTGGCGAGGAGTTGAGTTTATAATTGATGCCGAGTTGGTCGTCGGCTGTGGGGATCACGCTGCGGAAGCCCTCAGCCTGCTGGAAGAGGGCTGGCTTGAGATAAACCAACTTAGCGTCCAAGATGCCCTTCACTTCTGTTTCGGTTTTGTTTAACTCATCTTCCGTGTCGCCATAGATGGTGATATAGACGCCGACATCAAAGATCTTCTCTCGCGCTTGTTGCAGGCTGTCTCGGAGTGTTTCAATATCAGAATAAGCAGTGTCTAGCACTGGATCGCGGACTAAGCCGCGGCTCTCTTTAATACTGATCTGACTCTGCACCTCTGCCACCTTTTTCTCCAATTGCCGGAGGGCGATGGAGGTGTCTATGGGGTGGATGAGGATAGAAATGTCAAAGACTTTGTCTAGGTTGATGAGCGGCGAGAACCAGTCACCTGATAAGAATCTGGGATAAGAGATTACGTAGAAAGTGCGCGCGACTTTATCGCCCAGGTTGAGCAGTCTGGGTGTGACGCGGAGTGCCGATGGCGCGAGGATATCGCGCAGGCTCAGGACGCCCATCTGGTAGATATCTTGCGGGAAGACAGGCGCAACCACTGGTGCTGTTTCTCCCCTTTTCTTCTCTCCCTCTTTAGTTTTACCTAAGCCGAACATGTTTTTAATTTATTTCTAATTTAAACTCGGAATATCGTTCTCGCCCGGGTTAAAAATTTTAAAGTATAACTCCACCAATTCTTCAGTCCCCAACTGTGCCACGCGCAAGCCGATGCGAGAGAAGCCTTGCTCCACCACTGCCGCGCGCTGCTCTAGCTGAGTGCGGTGTTCTTCAAATTCAGCAGATAGATCGCGTTTGGCGCTCTGGCTACCCAGGCCGGGCAGTTTAGAGAGCAGTCCGCCCTTGCCCTGTCCGAGTTGGACGGGAGGGCTATACGGGATCACAGCAAAGAAGCTCTTGGCCATGATATCAGTTGATTCTGTGAACTTCCTGATGAAGTCAATATATTCTCTGGTCTGAATTTTAAGCAAATCATTAGTTTGGGCGACTAGGCGCTCTTCCAGAGTGTTGAGATACGGCCTGATGTCTAGTCTCCGTGACTGCACAAAGAGCTGGATGTGGAAGTCTAGCGAGTTTAGGAAGTTCTGGAACTGGAGCAAAATCGCCGTCTGCTCGTCTTCGCCCTTGAGCGCAAAGTTGACGGACGAGATCATTAGCACCATCCGCAGGGCGCCGTTCTTGAGCACCGCCACACCATCGCGGATCTCCTTGATGGGGAGGAAGTCTTGCGAGGCTTGGCCATTTGTCTGTGTCGCTGTCGCCATCCGCTTAATTGTAACAGACTTATTTGATTTTTTCTCGGATATCCAAGCTCCAAGAGAGATCTTTTAGTTTGCTCTTCGAGAGTTTGGGCACTGTCAGCGCGCGTGGTTGATCAGCTGGTCTTGTTGCTGTTTGTCCACTATTTGTGCCAGTCCCTGTGCCATTTGGATTTGCACCAGAGCGCTTCCAGATATAGAGCTTGTGGGTGGTGGCGTAACGGAAGGCCGCTTCTAGTATCAGGATAAACGAGCGGTTATTCACTTTATAGAACGCTAGCGCCAGGGCGAGTCCGAGTACGGGGATAATCAAGAGGACAGCCAGCCAGCGGTAAGGCAGGTAGACCCAGAACATGAAGCACGCTCCCGCCCCACCCACCACGTAGATAAACTGCTTAAAGGTGAGCGGACCAAATATTTTGTCTTCTATTTCAATAAATTGCGGGACTTGGAAGTTGAGCATAATTTTTATTCCAGCCTTTCCCGATAAGGATCCACGTGTGCTGGACGCTCCAGCTCGGCTGGCGTATCCGGCGTACCCATGATCCCCTCTTCTACCGGCTTAAGGTTCACCGGTTCTGATAATTTCCGTTCCATCACGTTTAGACTTGGCTCTGATGTTTTACCTGTCACAGTAGTAGGACTGTTCATTTCCCTCAGCAAGTCCTCCGGCGCGGGCGTATTCTGCCGTTCCTCCAGTTGCTTGAGCGATTCCCTGATCTTCATAAAGATTTCTTTGTTCACTTCCATCGCAATCTGCTCCGCCTCTGCCGCGCTAATACCCAACCGCTCTTGGATATTGGCGGTGAATTTAATAGATGGTTCTAGTCCAAGGATCACATAATCAATCTCGTCTACCAGGCCACCAACCTGGTCAATATGTAATTGATGAGCGCTACCAATACGCCTGATTACGGCGATAGTTTCGTCCGCGTACATAATTTTCCGGAGCAACTCTGGCGCCTCATCGTATTTTTTATCTAGTATTTCTTGAGTGTAATTAGACATAATTAATTTCTTCCTTCGTGGTAGTTAATGTTGGCGTTTATGTTTTGAGGGTTAGTGTTGTTGCTTCTTGGTGATGGCCATTCGTAGCTTCTGTTTGACCCCGTTCCTGAGGGTGTCACGCTGGCCACTGTTGTGGTTTGAGTTGTTGTCGCTCCTACCGGACTTGCGGTAGCCGCTCCCGCCGCACGTCTCCTGATCTCTTGTAATCGATTGCGCTTGTTTATTTCCCCGGAATTCCGGAGTTGTTCCAGTCTTCCGGTTCCTAAGTTGCTTGCGATCGTCTGCAGGATGTTTTTGTAATCAGCGTCCTTGTCGTCCAGGTCGTTTACTAGTTTGGCAATTAGGGCCGTTGGTGTTTGCGCTAATGTTGTGCCCACAGCAGCGCTCTCTCCTCCAAGATTCGAGCGCAGTGTGTCTTCCAACTGACTCATCTTTTGTTCTCTCTGCGCTCTGATCGCTTCTTTCGTGGCATCGTCTATGTCGTTATCTTTTTCAATCGCCTTGACCTGATTTTCTGAGAAGAGGTGTGCCAGAGTCTTCAGTGTCGTGGCGTCTAACTTAACCACGTTTTTATCCTTCATCTTCTTGATGGCTTTCTCGGCCTCTGTTTCTTCCTGAGATCCCGGAGTCAGTTTATTGCCGTTGATCTGATTGGCGATCTTCTGAGCGGTAGCTTTGGTCTTTTGTTTTTCGTTGTCTTCTTTTTCTTCCTGTGTTTTCTTTTTATCTTTCACCTCGCCCAGTATTTCTACACCAGTAATACTAGATACGGCCTTATTAAACGCCTCGTCTGGCTTCTTAAAGGTATCAGCGATTTTCCCTTTAATATTGCCGCCGCTGGATGTAATAACAGATGCTGCCTTTGTAGCTCCGGCGGCGGCACCCACAAATGGGCTGGTTGCTACCTTCCGTAATCCAACGCCCACATCTCGCACACCCCTCCAGCCACCGCTTTGTACCCCCTTGTACACCTCTTTAAATCCTCCGTACGCCGACTTAGCGGTTCCCCCCACTAAACCACCAGTAGCACCCCCAATGGTTTTGAGTGCGAATCGATTAATGCCTCCTGCCGCCTTCGTCGCCATCGCCGCTCCCGCTACGCCCAGTTCTTTAGCCACCATCAGCGAGCCAAGCATGAGGCCGTTGGCGATGAGGTAAGCGAGTAATAGGTTGAAAAACTTATCATTACCCGTATTGATATTACTATTCACCACCTGGGTCACCTTAATGCTCATAAAGATGAAGAGCATGAAGGCGGGTGCAAATATTAGTTGATTTGAGAGTGCATCTTTCCATTTATTGCTGATCTTGTCTAATGCTTTTGCTCCCACCGCAAAGGCGAGGAAAGCTACGGGAGAGGCCGCGAGCACAAAGACGAGTATCAATGCTCTGATAAGGAAGAGGATTGCTCCGGCCATGAAGACGGTAGTAGCAATAATAATCAAGATGATCTGCCCCACCAGAGAGGCGGCCTGGCTCTTGAGGCGGTTGATATTGGCGTCTGCAGAAGTGAGTGGCATGCGGTCCCTCAGTTGAGCGGCTATCCCCTTGTTCACTGCGCTATCACTATTTGTGGGGTCTATGGGGCCGGACATCAGCGCTTTCACAATATCTGGACGACCTCCTTCGCCTGCCGCTTGGCCACTTTGTGTTTGACCCGCTTTGATATACAAACCATTTGCCACCACGTTGCTGGCGTCTATCATTATGCTAGTGAAGAAGAAGCTGAAGTTGACCAGGAGAGCGGCGATTATGACGTTCTTAAGCAGGTTTTTGCCCTTGACCCCATTAAGCTGGAGTATGGTGCCGATGGCAATGTAGAGCAAAGTGAAGATGAAGGTGAGATTCACCAAGTCGCGGAAGACTCGCCACGCCTCTCGTAAGCCAACACCCACCTTGTCTCTAAAGTTGCGGACCGAGAAGTCAATACTCAGATCCAGCAGGTAATTAGCCGCTTCCAAGAGCCATTTCACCACCCAGTGGAAGGCCGTGAGTACACCCACAGCGAACTTCCAGCCGTAACACTCAATATCTAAATATCCGCAAGAGACTGGGCCTTTCTGGTTCTCCAGTATTTGTCTGTACTCATTATCCGATAGTACACCCTGGTCACCGTGGTTGAGAGTTTGGTTTCCGGTGTCTTGGACTGGCGTACCGCCGGGTCTGGCAGCTAGCGCCCGATTAATTAGGTTGATGTCTGCTTGGATACTGTTTTGTGTGTCTCCACCGGAGTAGTTGCCACTGTCTCGGTATGCTTGGAGTTGCCTAACGGCACTCTGTAAGTCTTCTGTGCTAATGCTCCAGCCAGATCCTACAGGATTATTCAGTGCTTCAATCCTGTTCTCATACTGCACGCCGTTAATTGTAATCGCCCACGCTTGTCCGGCGCTGAGGAGCAGGAGGAGTATTACTAAGATGTGAGCCAGGCGCTTCATTTAGTAAATATAGTGATATTTTACTCTAGTTCTGGTTGAGGACAGCGTTGATAATGGCCACGATGATGGCTTGCAGGAGCTCGTTAAACTGACCGGTCTGTAGGGCGCTGGCACCAGGTGTATTGCTGAGTGCGTTGCGCACCGTGTCTTGGAAGCGCAAACTCCCGCCGTTGCTAAAGTCGGAACGGTAGAAGCCGCCGCTATTGAAGCCGCTGGTTAGCTGATTCTCAAACTGGTTGATAGACATGCTGGCTTGGTTAAACAAGTTGCCTACCCCAGTTTCCAGTCCATCAGCCAGACCATTTTCAAAAATTCCTCCAATTGTCAGGGGCGCATTATTATAGCCATAGAGACTATTGCCGCTGAGCCAGTTATTGCCGTACTGGAAGAGCTGTTCCAGGTACTGATCCTCGCCATAGCCATCGGTGCTGAGGGCGGCATTAATCGCCAAGGTGCTATAGGCTGTGTCTTTAGCCCTCGCCAGGTCGCCTGGTTCCGTTACCACCCACCAGCCATCACAGATCTGGTGGCCTTGATAAGTAACTAGTCGTCCTTTACACTCACGTTTGGAGTTGCGGCCGTAGACAGCAAATTCTTTTTCCTCCTGTGCTTGGCGGGCGGCGCTGGCTCTAGTGGCAGAGTCCCAGATTAATATCTGTGCCTCCAGTGGCAGATCATCGATATAGTTGCCACTATCGCCTCCAGTACCAACGGTGCCATTCGCAGCCCTGACCAGCTCTTGTTGTATCCTGGTTGTGTTAACGCCGGTAACATTTTGCAAGTGATAGGCCGTGAGCAGGTATCCTTCTCGAGCGGCATCTGCTAAGTTTTGTTGCAGGTTAGTAGTTACTCCCTGTTCCTCCCCCGTACGGCTGGTGGCTCCAGTTTGGCGGCTGGCGATGCCGTATTCTGCCGCTTTATTGGTCAGTGTTTGCAGACTATTGCCACGAGCGGTGGGGTTGAGGTGCATCAGCACTCGCTGTGTTGCCCGCGCGGCCCGGGCGTTTTTCTTATTCTGCATGCAGTCGCGGAAGATTCGGTCTAACTCTATTTGTTGCTGTTTCAGCGCTTCTGTATTCTGTTTATTGTTTGTGGTGCCAAGGCCCTGCAGTTTGGCGTAGCCCTTTGAGGCTATCTTGGCTTGCGCTTTGCCCGTGTTGGCCACAGTACCGGCAATGCTTGTCCTCGCTGGTATATCCTCCACCCACCAAGCCTCTAGATCTGACCCCGGGACCACTCCCAATAGGTGACTGAGAGTGAGCTCTACTACTTGCTCCGCTACCGGGGACAAGAGACCTCCCACATAAGGGATGCCATCTACAATGCTGCCAATTCCGCCAGAAATACCACTGACCAGGGCGCCTTGCAAGTCGCCGGCAATCTGGTTGCCTAGATTGCCCAGTCCAGCACCCAGAGTCCCTGTCTTGCCGGCGGCATTATTGGCGATATTATCGGCTCCGGCACTCACCGATCCAGCAGCATCGGCACCGATGCTATCTGCTGGAGCGATCGGGCCTGGGTACTCACCCACTGCAATATCGCCCGAACTCACAAATGCATCGTAGCTAGGCAGTGCTGGTGGTCCGGCTACGCCAGGGGCTAGGTCACTGACCTGTCCAGAATTTAAACCACTCAATGTGCCGCTACTCAGTGGCACGTCGTAGCCGTGACTATTTAACGCAGCCATATAGTTGGCACCGGCCGGACTCAGGTCGGCCGCCAGTCTAATCGTTTCAATACTCGGCATGCCGCCGCCGTAGCCGATGGTTGCTAGGTTTGTGATCGCCCTGTCGTAGCCAGAGAAGCCCACGCCGGATACCAGCGCCGTGGCAATGGGTTGGGATAGTTCGTTGGCTAGGGGTTTAAAGTCAAAACCGGCCGCAGCTAGGATGTCATTCCCAGCCCAGTCGTTAAAATTGAAGCCGCTTCCTCCAGTGCCAGTATTGCTGGCAATTTGATTAAAGTTTAGTCCGTTTAATTGACCCAGGACTCCTCCATTGCCTCCTGGAGCGCCACCCATCACCATCTGCATGATCACCGGCAGCATCTGGTCTACCAAGCGATCTATGCCACCGCTCTTACTCACGCCGCGCGCGGCCTCGTTGGCGATGCCATTACCTACTTGCGAGACCAGCCCAGTTAGGAGTAGCTCCAACTGTTGTTGGAGCAGTTGCATTGACTGCTGGATCTGTTGGGTCATTGTCTGGGCTAAGCTTTGTCCAACTTGTTGGAAGGTTGTTGGTTCTCCAGAGAGGGCTCCCTCTAGATGTTGTTGTAGCACCTGCTGGACGACCGGGATAATATTAGCCGGATTAAACTGCTCCATTAATTGACTGCCGGGCCCAAAGCTGGCCAGGAGATGCTGTTGGAACATCGCGTCGTTCTGGAGTATGGGAGAGTGCCACTCCGTCTCTGGCAGGCGGTTGCCGTTCTCGTCCGTTGTCGTCCAGAGCAGCTTCTGGATTTCCAAGTCCATATTATTACGGAGGTTGCCTTGGAGGCCGTTTCTTAGTCCACCGGGCAGGTCTTGGCGGATGATCTGAGGTAGGATCTGGGCGATTACCTGCCGGAAGTCGTCTGCGCTAGGCTGTCCGCCGGTGCGCCCACTAGAGCGCATGTGCCGATCCAGCGCCGAGGGCAACTGGTTCCTGAGGCCGCGCTCTATCACCTGTGGCAACACTTGGCCGATCTGCCGCTGGACCAGGCCCTCCAGGTTGCGGCTGACCACTCGGTTGATAGCTTCAGAGAGATTCCGCTGTATCCCACGGCTTATCACATTCTGCAGGCTGGAGGCCAATCCGGCGCCAGCCACTTGTTCTTTACACTCGCGCGTGTCTTGGTCAATCTCCTGCCACTCTCGCTGGAGGGCGTCAGCTGTCTGTGCGCTAAAGGCATCAACTCCAAGAGAAGTCTCGTTGGCAAAAGGTTCTTGAGTCGTATCTATCACTTGCGCCAGCACGAGGTGAGGCAAGAGCAAGCTCAAGGTGAGCAGGCTGGCGGTGATTTTTTTATAATATTCTTGCTGTCTCATGGTTTTGCCAGATATCTATCCAGCGCGCTGATGGCTAGTAGTAGTCTGTAATATTGGTCTTGATACAGCTCAGCACTCTCGCTGGCCAATAATGGTTCCGTGTTCGCCTGACTCATATTATAGATTACTTGATCCAAGCTAGCCATGCTGTTTAAGAGTTGTAGGTGGAAAAAGGTAGCTGAGGCAGGCGTGGGTGTGGCCACGAGGGCGTCTATTGTTGTCTGGATGTGTTGGTGAGACTGGCGTAGCTTGTCTAATTCCGCTGTTTTGCCTGTTTGGAAATAATTAAGCATTGCCGTCCGCTCGTCTCCTGTCAGGCCAGCACTGTATTTGGTTAGGATCGTTTGTATGGCTTTGCTGTATGAGGCTTTTGTTACGCTTCCATCTCCGCTCGTAACCTTGATATCACCATAGGTGTAAGTGGTTTTACGTAGTTGTGTGTGAGCTAGTGTTTGTAGTGGTGCTCCCGATTTATTTTCAATTGCCTGTGTGGCTATCGCTAACGTGGTGGTGGAGACGGCGGCAATGGCGCGTTCGGCATCTTGTTGCGCCAGACGCTCGGCTTCCACCGCCTCTTGCCGCACTCGTTCGGCCTCTTGCTCTCTCTGCTCCAGCGCGCGGTTGCCCAGCCACCAGAGAACCGCGCTGCTGAGGATCAGCAACGGAATTAGGATCAATAAAATCTTCCGGATCACGCTTTAATTATAAAGCCTTATCGCCTATTTCCCAACCGAGTTTTGCACTTTTGCCGGCGTTCAGTTCCAGTACGTATCTAATTGGCTCTGCTGGTGAGAAAGTTCGCGGATAAGTTTCTGGCGCAATATTTTTTTCTATGCCAATGATCTTAAAGTTCTCGTCCAGCCAGACTATATCTATAGGGAAGCGCATCTCTTTCATCCAGAACTGAGGCACCACATCTTCTTGGTAAACAAATAACATCCCGGCGTCTTCATCTAAGCTCTCACGATAAGATAGCCCCAGCTCTTGCTCGGCTGGCGTTACAGCATATTCTAGTTTTAATTTGCTCAGTTCGGGCAAGTTTCTATCCTGCTTTACGGCAGACCAAGCTGCTACTGCCACCAGCGCCACACTGAGAGCGATTAAAACTATTTGCTTGCTAGGCATAGCCAATTTTCTAAACTTAAATCTTCGGCCCTGTTTTTCTCACTCACACCACACTGGGCAAATTTTGCCGGAGCAATATCAGCTAGATTATTCCGCAACATTTTGCGTTTGCTGCTAAAGCCGTTTTTCACCACTTCAAAAAAATCTTTCTCGCTCACTGAGCTATTTTTGAAATTATTTTTATTAATATTTTCTATCAGCAAGATTGCTGAGTCTACTTTTGGCGCTGGTGAAAAATATTTCGCTGGCACTTTTTTAATATATTTTGGTGCGCCATAAGCTTTAACAGAAATAGAGAGAATACTTTCTTTACCATCTCGCGCCACGATTCTCTTTGCCACTTCATCTTGCAACATCAGCACCATCAATCTTGGCTGGCTGGTTGTTTCTAAAAATTTTCGCAGAACCTGACCGGTGATGTAATACGGAATATTCGCGACCAGTTTATATTTTTCCGGCAGAGCAATTTCTGTTGTTAAAATATCACCGTGTAACAATTTTAATTTCCCTGACGCTGTCTCGCCAGAGAATGTGTTTTCCAGAACGGGAATCGCGCGATCGTCTTTCTCAACCGCGATCACTTGCGCGCCAGTCTCTAGCAGGAATTTGGTTAAGTAGCCTTTGCCGGGGCCAATCTCCAGCACAGTGTCACTCGCGCTCAGGCTCGCTACGCGGACAATTTCCCGCGCAATCGTTTCGGACTTCAGCCAATTCTGACCGAGAGATTTTTTCGCTTTCATCTTGCTCAGCATAGCAAAACGGAGCCAGAATAACAGCGTTTCACAAGGTTTGGGAAACAGTCAGAACTCCACAAAGCTCACCGGATCGTTCTCGGCTTCAATTAGTTCAGGCGCGATATCGCCGATAAACTCGCTCGGCAGGGTGGGCTGGCGCGAACCATAAATAGTCCGGATTTGCGCATACGAGAGTCGCAATTTTTCTTTTGCTCTAGTGAGTGCTACATAGAATAATCTCCGCTCTTCTTCTGTGTCGCGCGTTTCATCATTATCGTGTCTTTGATGTGGAAATAAATTTTGTTCCAGTCCAACGATGAAGACGTGACGGAACTCCAGGCCCTTTGCCGCGTGCACTGTCATCAATCTCACGCCTTCTCGCTTTTTATCTTTCTCGTCCAGGCTATCCTGATCGCTCGCGAGCGCGGCATCGTCCAGTAACTTCTCAATCCCCTCGCCTGGCGCCAGTTCATCATACTTCAGCGCCAGCGTTGCCAGTTCTTTCGCATTTTCTAATCTCTCTGCATCATCTGGTCCGCCCTCGCGCCACATCTTGGCCAAGCCAGTTTGCTCTACCACGGTTCTGATTAAGTCAGAAGGCTTTTGCATCTCTGCACTGGCTTTGATACTCGCCAGAATCTTTCTGAACTCAGTAATCTTTGTGAGAGTTTTGGCTGGTAGCAGGTCTTCCTGACCGGAGAAGACTTTAGCAAGCGTAGCTTTGCCCAAGCCGCGTGGCGGTAGGTTGATCACTCGCTTCGCGCTCACGATGTCATCTGGATTTAACGCGGCGCGCAAGTAAGCCAGCACGTCTTTGATCTCTTGCCGCTCAAAGAATTTAGTACCCAGAACTTGGTACGGCACATCCTCGCGCAAGAAGGCTTCTTCTAAAACACGAGACTGAAAGTTGGCGCGGTAGAGCACAGCAATCTCGCCCGCTGGCACTCCGGAGCCGATTAATTTTCTGCAAGTGTCTGCCACCAATTGCGCTTCTTCTTTTTCATCCAAACCAATCAGCAAGCCAATCCGTTCGCCCTCGTGATTATTGGTAAATAAATTTTTCTCATGTCGTTCCGTATTTTTCTTGATCACAGCATTGGCGGCTTCCAGAATAGTTTTAGTAGAGCGGTAATTTTCTTCTAGCAAAACCACTTTTGCATCCGGATAATCTTGCTCAAATCTGAGTAAGTTTCTAAAGTCCGCTCCCCGCCAAGAATAAATAGACTGGTCCACATCTCCCACCACACAGATATTTCTCTTTTCGCCAGCTAGCAATTTCGCCAATCTATATTGAATAGCGTTAGTGTCTTGATATTCATCAATGTGGATGTACTGCCAGCGCGTTTGATAGCTCTTCAATACTTCCTGATTCTGCTCCAGCAACTGCACGGTTTCTAACAATAGATCATCAAAGTCTAGCGCTTTCTGCTCGCGCAATTTCGCTTCATATCGCCGCCACACGTTCAAGACCGTGTCGTTAAAGTAGCTAGTCTGAGATTGCTCAGCAAAGTCTTGCAGATTCACGCCGTTGCCTTTTGAGCGGGAAATTGCGCCCAAGATTCTTCTTGGTTCTACAGTTTTTGGCTCGAAGCCCAGTTCGGTTAAGATAGTTTTTATTTCTCGCAATGAGTCGTCTTTATCAAAGATGGTGAAGTGGCGGTTCAAGCCAATCGCCTGGGCATTCTCGCGCAAGATGTGCACGCCCAGCGCGTGGAAAGTGCTCACGAACGGCTGGTGACTATAGGCTGTTTGGGAGTAGCTCTGGGCTAAGAGCGCCTGGACCCGCTCGCGCATCTCTTTGGCCGCTTTGTTGGTAAAAGTGATGGCCAAGATTGCCTCCGGAGCCACGCCGCTCTGGATCAGCGCCAGGATCCGGCAGGAGATGGTCTTGGTTTTGCCCGCTCCGGCTCCAGCTACTACCAGCAAGGGGCCGGTGACGTGCTCTACGGCCTCGCGCTGGCCTTTATTTAGTCCGGCTAAGTGCTCCATATCAGGGCAGTTTAGCATATCTGAGTTTATCCACAGTCAAGGCTGGCGGGATTGAAACCAGCCTCTATTTATGCTAAGCTTAACCCCAAGCCCGCCTATCAGAAAACGGCTTAAAATATAGATATTTCCCGCCTGGCGCTTATTTTTTGGCTTAGAATAGACTTATTTTACCTGGTGCCCACAATCCACGGCTAACTCCCAAGCTTTCTCTCTGGAAGCTTATTTTGCTTGGTTCAGCTCTGGTCGCTATCCCAGCGCTCTTGATTAACCGCCACTCGGCTCTGGCTGGTTCTCTGGGGTCTAATTCCCAGAACATTGGCCTTTCCAGCTCAGCCCCGCTCATTTTAGCTCTCTCTGGCTCGGATACCGGCGGCGGCGATATCACCATCAGCCGGGATGCGCTCTTGCCAGAGAGCGGCGTGCTCGGCACCTCGGCAGATATTGTAGAGATACCCCAGAGCGACCAGATCAGCCTCTACGTGGTCCGCGCGGGCGATACGCTCTCGGGCATCGCTGAGATGTACGACGTCTCGGTCAATACCATTGTGTGGGCTAACGATCTGGCTCGCGGTGCGGCGCTTAGGGAGGGACAGGAGCTCACTATCTTGCCAATCAACGGCTTGCGGCATACGGTGCAGAAGGGTGAGACACTCGCGAGCATTGCTAAGAAGTTTGGCGGGGACGAGAAGGAGATACTGCAATTTAACGATCTTGGTGCTGAGACTAGACTAGCTGTGGGTCAGGTGATTATGATCCCTGGCGGTGAGTTGCCGGTGACTAAGACTCCCAGCAAGACGCCGGTCAAGGGCGCGAGCGGTCCCACCTATGCTGGTTACTATATCCGGCCGATCAATGGTGGAGTGAAGACGCAAGGCTTGCACGGCTATAACGCCGTGGACTTGGCCAGCCGCGTGGGTACACCGGTGCTGGCATCCGCCGCTGGCCGTGTGATCGTGAGCCGCCAGGGTGGCTGGAACGGTGGTTACGGCAACTACGTGGTAATAGAGCACGGCAACGGCACGCAGACGCTCTATGCTCACCTCAACGACACTATTGTGAGCACGGGTACGCGCGTGGAGCAGGGCGAGGTCATTGGCCACTTGGGCAATACCGGCCGCTCTACCGGCCCACACCTCCACTTTGAGATCCGTGGTGCCAAGAATCCGTTTTAGTTTTTCTTACCTCGCGATTTTATAAACGTACCGCTTTCTGCCGTCAGCAAAATTTTCCTCACTGATCAGAGACAACGCTGGTGGATTGCTAAAAACTTTTATTCCAGAGCCAATTTTTTCTGGGAGAATGTTTAAGATTACTTGGTCCACGAGATTTTTTTCTAAAAAAGCCTGGTTAAGATTTGGACCACTTGAGAGCAATATATTTTGTCCGAGAGCCATTGCCTCTTCTGGGGAGTTAACCACGAGATATTTCTCATTCGCCTTAAAACCCGCATCTCTCGTTACGATTACGCGCTTGATATTGAGAGTCTCAAAATCTCTGAGCAGATTTTCCGGATATTTTTGTATTGCTTCGTAAGTTTTGCGGCCCATGATTACCGCATCATTCTCTTTGCAGAGATCAATAAAATCGGTCCACAAATCGTCAGGGATAAAGTCTTCGTCGCCATCTTCGCGCGCGATGAAACCATCTTGAGAGATCACATTATAGAGTGTGAGCATAAATTTTATTTTTGTTTCGGTCTATATTGCAACGCCTCCAATAAGTGTTTCTCGTTCACGTTTGCATCTCCAGCTAGATCAGCAATTGTCCTGGCTAGTTTGATGACTCGGTGATAAGCGCGTGCGGAGAGGTCTAGTCTCTTTGCTGACTCATTTAATAATCTAGTAGCCGGATCAGATAACGGCGCAAAAGTCTTGAGCTCGCGGACACCCATCTCGCTGTTCAGTTTTAATTTGCTACCCGCTTGGGCAAAGCGTGCTTGCTGTTGCTCCCTAGCCCTCTTCACTCTCGCTCTGACTGTGCTGGAGCTCTCTTCTGGTTTGCTCTCGTCGCTCAGTTTGGCGTGGTCTACTTGCCCGACTTCTAACCACAAGTCAATCCGGTCGGCAATTGGGCCCGAGATCTTGCGCTGGTAATGAGTTACAGCCAGTTGCGAGCAGATGCAGGATTTGTTTTTCAGACCTCTGTTGCCGCAGGGGCAAGGATTCATCGCGGCGATCAAGATAAAGTGCGCGGGGAAGCTCATGCTCCCGCGTGCGCGGGAAATGTGGATGATCCGGTCTTCCAATGGTTGCCTAAGCGCTTCTAATACGCGCTTTTCAAATTCTGGGAATTCGTCTAGGAAGAGAACGCCCCGGTGCGCCAGAGTGATCTCCCCCGGCCGCGGGTAATTGCCGCCGCCCACGAGAGACACGTAGCTAGAAGTGTGATGCGGTGCGCGGAAGGGCGGATGCGTGAGTAGAGTCTCGCCCAGCAGGCCGGCCGCCGAGTGGATACTGGTAGTCTCTAGAATTTCCTCAAAGTCTAGCGAGGGCAAGATGCTGGCAAAAGCTTTGGCCAGCATCGTCTTGCCAGTTCCCGGCGGGCCCGACATGGCTAGGTTGTGGCCGCCAGCCGCGGCGATCTCCAGTCCCCGCTTGGCCGTGGGCTGGCCCTTGATCTCGGCGAGATCGTTGAGATAATCCGGCTCGGTGTATCTAAGTTTAGTGGGTGTGCGCGCCGTGAGCTTGGCTGGTGTTGGGTTATTGTCTCTATCTATTTTAGTCTCTGGCGAGAGATGGACCACCAGCTCTCGCAAATTATTAACAGGGTAAATCTGCAGATCGTGCACCAGAGCCGCTTCTAACGCATTGCCAGCCGGCAGGTATAATTCTTTAAAACCCTTTTTAGCCGCTTGGCGAGCCATGCCCAGCGCGCCTTTGATCCGTCTCAGTGTCCCGTCTAGGCCAAGCTCACCCAAGAAGATTTTATCTCTAGCGTCAAATTTTATTTCTCCACTGGCCTGCAGGTAAGCCAGTGCGATTGCGAGATCAAAGATCGGCCCCTCTTTCTTAATGTCTGCCGGCGCGAGGGAAACAATCACTTTTTTATTACTCTTCTGGGGTGAAGCAAAACCGGAGTTCTTGATCGCGGCGCTTAACCTATCCCGCGCCTCTTCCACTGCTTTATCTGGCAGGCCAACTATTGTGAACGAGTGCAGGCCTCGCGCGATGTCCACCTCCACATCAATAATCTCTGGCTTAAGACCAACCAGTTGGGCCGAGTGGACTTTGCCAAGCATGAGGGCTCTAGTTTAGATCAGCTTCTTGCTCAACGTGCGCTTTACAAGTCCGGGCGGCGGGGTTGGCTTCCAGTCTCTCCGCTTCAATCTCTTCACCGCTAATCTCACAAGTGCCGTAAGTGCCTGCTTGGATCCTGGCCAGCGCGGCTTGGACCTGCTTAAGGCGTTTCTCCAGTCCCAGTTCCACGTCTTCACGTTCGTCCATTTCTTCTAATTCGCTGGCGATATCATCGCGGGTCTGGGCCTCTTCACGGTCTGTCAATGGCGTTGGTTCCCAGTCGCCAGGCTGATTTGGATTAGGTCGACCCACGGTCTTGAGCTGATTTTCCAGCCCGGCTTTTTCTCGCTCTAGTTTATCTTGCCAGTGCTTGGTGTCTATCATGCACTAAACTTTAGCAGATATGTTAAGCCTCTTCAATCAAACGCTTGTAGACCTCTACAAACGCGCTCTCGTTCCTGGCGATTAAAATAGTCTGTTCATTAAGGAAGCTGTAGAGCAAGACAGTTTCACCAGCTTCGTTTTTAGCTTCTCGGACATCTTTATTCCTGATGATCCGGTCACTCCAGCTTACGCGGTTATCGTTAGGTGTGTGCAATAAAGTAGAGAGGTCGCCGACCATGTAGCGTTCCCAGTCAAAGGTCGCCGACCAGGCCTGGTCAAAGAAGCTGGTCTGTAGGATCAAGAATCTGGAACGCGACTCCCCGCTATCATAGAGGCCAAAGAGGAAATTGTCTCGGAGATGGCGAGTGAGGTTATCAGGGATGCTGAGGCTCAGCGCCTGGCGGAAGGAGGCAAAGCTTAGCTCTACGCCGCTCCGGGTTAGATAGATCTCTATTATGCCGGTGTCGCCGCCAGGCGATGGGGTCTCATTTCTCGTCAGCGCTGCCGCCTCCACTGCCTCATAGGTCTCGCTGAGGGTGCGGAAATTGTCTAGCTCTAGCCCTAGTCTGGAGTCCGCGCGCAGAATCGGGTTGCTTGGCGTGGTAATCGGCGTCTCAGCGCTTTCTGTACTAGTCTCTTGACCATACCACCACCAGGCTCCCAGACCGCCGGCGATCAGAACTACGCTCACAATAGCGGCAATTATCATCTTGCGGCCACCGCTCTCGGCTACTATGACGGGCGACTGGCTAGCTGGCCCTCGGCCCTGCATTGCGGCAATCTTGGAGAGTGAGAGTCCTTGTTCCCGCACCGCTTTGGCCATATCTGTTTTAATAGTGCGGAAGGAGCTCAGCTTCAAGTCGCTTTGTTTAAGCTGGTTGGTGGTTGCATCCGCCTTGGCAATCCTCGCCTTTTGCTCAGCAGCGGCGGTGAGGGTGGCTGTCTCAGCGGCGGCTCGCTCGGCTGCTGCCCGCGCAATTGCCGCCGCTTTGCTTGCCTCATTTGCCGCTCGCTCCTCCACCTTCCTCTTAGTCTGCTCGGCATCGGCTTTAGCCTTTAGTTCCTCCAGCTCGCGTCGGTCCTTGTGCTTCTCTCCCTCCATCGCAAGCATCGCCTCGCGTCGCCGCTTCTCAGCGCTGGCCTCTTGTTGCGCCAACTTCTCCCCGCCCAGAGCGGCTTGGGCCTCCCGCAAACGGTCCGGTGTATTATTTTCAGGCATTTTCTGTGTTTTGATTATTAGCGCTCAGGCCGGCTAGCTCCAGCTTCAGTTGTTCCAGTTGCTTACCAACCTTCTCCTCTTCATCTAGGATAGCACGGTAACGAGTAGTGTTCTCTTGGATTGTTGATTCTATTTTAGCGAGCTTTTCTTCCTCATTCCACTTCTTCTGCTCTATTTCCTTGCGCTTATCTTGCACGACCCAACGTTTTTTCTCCACCACTTGCTTATCTGCCGCCAAGCCAGTTTTCCCCTCCTCTATCTCCAGCGCGATCTCCTCTGTCTCCACCTTTTTCTCTTCATCTAATAGTGGATTCAATACAGTTCGGACAGTTCGCCGCTGGTTATCCAGCTCAATCCAGCTTAGTTCCAGTTTTTCCTTCTCTTTTGCCGTTTCTGCCAGACGCTTAGTGATCTCGGCAATTTCCGTTTGCAAAGTTTTAGTCCTAGATTCGCGTTCGCGCTTCTCTGTCCACTCGGCACCAGCTAGCGCCGCTTGTGCCTCGCTACGCTTGTCTCGCGTTTCTGTTTTTACCTCAGTCTCAGGAGTAACTTGAGCTGATTTATTTTGCCGATCGGGATTATCCATCCCGTCTAGTATAACAAATTTTACAGAATTAAATTAACCGGCAACCTAAGCAGTAGCGGTAGTCGTCTTTTCTGTCCCAGTGCTAGTCACTGGCGCTCTTCCGCGGCGAGTAGAGTGTCGGCGGTTGGGACTAAGCAAATATTTCCGTGGATCAGCACCCAGGTCAATAAAGTCGTCGGCAATCTCTTTCAGTCTCCCGCTCGTGCTCTTGCCAAATGACATCACCTCCACTTGGTTGCCGCTATGATTCTTTAAATATTCCACCAGAGGCACAAAGTCGCCATCGCCGGTAGCTAAGACTACGGCGTCTAGTCTAGGTGCCATTTTCACTGCATCCACAGCTAGACCCACATCCCAGTCCGCCTTCTTGGCTCCGCCGGCAAAGATCTGCAAATCTTTAGTCTTGATCTCAATGCCCATTTTACTCATCGCTTCAAAAAAGTTCTTCTCTTCTCCAGACTCTGTGGTGACCACGTAAGCCACTGCTCTCACCAGATTTCTATCTGCTACGGCTTCTTTGATTATTGCACCAAAGTTGACGCGCGCGCCGTAGAGATTCTTTGCACAATGATACAAATTCTGGGTGTCAATAAAAACGCCCACCCGCTGGCCTTTATGTTTAATAATGCTCATATTTAATTTTTTAGCTCGGTTCTTGTTAACTTCTATCAAATTCTCCCCTATCTTACTGCTTGGCGGGGCACAGCGCTAGCGCGCGAGCTTCTGCTTCGCCAGGTACTTCTCGTGTGTGCGCCGCTTGGCCACCATCTTGAGCAAGCCTCGCCGTGAGTGCTCATCCTTCTGATTCTTCTTTAAATGCTTAGTCAGTTCTGCGATTTTCTCATTTAAAAGGGCCACTTGCACGGCGCTAGAGCCCGTGTCTTTCTCGTGGACGCGGTTTTTCTTAATCAAATCGGCTTTTTTCTTACTTTTCAGCATATATCCTAGCTTAGCACAAGTCGCTTAAAAAAGCAAGCCCCGGCGCTAATTGCCGGGGCCCTGGGTTCTTGCTCGGGTGGGAGCTCTGCTAGCAGTTCAGTTGCTCCTCACGGTGGCAATTGTAGCAGACTTTGGTCCAATTCGCTCGCCCGTTATGGGAGACTAAAATGGTTTTAGGACTGCCGCAATGGACACAGCGTCGGCCACTCGTCAGCCAGCAGATCAGCCAACCAAGCAAAAGCAGAATGAGAATGAGTACTAATTTAATGATCACGCCACTCCTCCTCTCTTTTCAAGAACGCAGACTAACAAAAGAGCACTGAGCAGAATTTAACACAAGATTTTGGTTGAGGCAAAAAATGCTAGAATCTAATCATGTCGCAAAATGTAGCCACGCTCCAGCGCGAGTTTCTGGAATATCTGGAAATAGAGAAAGGCCGGAGTCTAAAAACAGTGGCTAATTATGAGCGCTATTTGAGTCACTTTTTCCAGACTAGCGAGATTGGCAAAGTGAGCGAGATTACTGATGAAGTTGTCCGGAGCTGGCGCTTGGTACTCAATCGTCGTGGGCAAAAGAAGAACACCCAGAACTATCATCTCATCGCTCTCCGTGCGTTCTTAAAATATCTCGCTTGGCGGAACATAGACTCGCTGGCTGCTAACCGGATAGAGCTGGCCAAGACCGGCGCGCGCGAGCTGGACTTGATCAGCGTCAACGAACTGGCCAGATTGCTGGAAGCGCCAAAAGGCAAAACCGAGAGAGAACTGCGCGATAAAGCAATTTTAGAACTATTTTTCTCTACCGGCTTGCGCGTCTCTGAACTATGCAATTTAGACCGCGATAGCTTTGATCTCAAACAAGATGAGTTCACTGTGCGAGGTAAGGGCGATAAGGTTCGTCTCGTCTTCCTCTCCCCCACTGCGCGAGAGGCTCTAAAAAATTATTTAGCCAAGCGCCAGGATCTCACCGGCGAGGCGCTCTTTACCAACGAGAAGGGTGGCCGTCTCACGCCACGCAGTGTGGAACGGTTGATCAAACATTATGCGATTAAAGCCGGTATTTCTAAAAAAGTAACGCCTCACGTGATCCGCCACAGCTTTGCCACTGATCTCTTGCAAAACGGCGCTGATATCCGCGCGGTGCAAGTTCTCCTCGGCCACGCCAATATCGCCACCACGCAGATCTATACTCACGTTACCGATAAACATTTGCGCGAGGTACACAGGAAGTTCCATGGCAGAGAGCGGAAGTGAGGGTTGACAAACTGGCCCTATTCGCTATCTTGTAGACAAGATCCGAGAATGGCTCGGATTGAAGTTCTTTGTCACTTGTTAAGAGGAAAAAGCAATGTACCGCAACAAAGTCGTGGTCGCTTTTCTAATTGTTTGTGCTCTTGTCGCCGCTGGTATAGCCTGCTGGCCTTCGGGCGCTCACGCGGATCCGGGACTTGATAGTCCTGACCAGGCTTTCCTCGAGCGCGGCCGGATTAAGGATACACTGGTGGAATTATCCAGATCATCCTCGGCCATCACCTTTTCATTGGTCGCGGACGTGCCTAGCCCACGACCAAGAGATCGGTGGGTGATAAGGATAGAAGCACCGGAAGCGGCTAAGTCGCCGCCCGCTCCTCTAGACTTTGCCGTTGCACTGGGTCGTCTTTCGGAGGTTTATAAAATCGAGAGCGCGGTGCCCATTGTTGAGACTTTTGGGCTCTGGCGCGGGCGGCGGAAGATAAGAGAAAGAGTCATCGAATCTCACACGACCACTACAGAGATGTTGGTGGTCGTCGAGTATCCACGTTAGTTTTAGTTTGCGCTAGAAGTGGTGATTGAGAATCCACAACCCCCTCCTTCCACAGCAAGGCAGGGGGTTATTTTTTTGCCCAAGAATAAAATCTTAAGTTATCCCCAGTTATCCACTTTTTTCTCTTGCGCCGTCTTTTAGGCTATGAGACACTATAGGACAGATACGATTTGGTCTTTAAGACGAGGATCCTAATCTTCACAGACTTATAGCAGTTTGCATTTGGCTATAATTCATATTTTTTCTCCACCAGTGGAGATTCGCGATATAGTCGGCCGCCACACTCGTTGTTGGCGGTTTTTTTCTTGCCCTGAGCTTGTCGAAAGGGTTACTTAACGTGATGCTTCCTCTTGATCTCCTCCAGCGCCTCCCCTTCTAGTTCTTCTATCTTCTCTTTTCCCTTTTCCCCCAGCTTCTTCAGTTCAGCTTCGTCTAGTTCGGCTAGTTCTATTGCTCGTGTAGCGAGATACTCAGCAGTGTTTAGCTCCGGCTTCTCTAGCACCTCTTCCAGCAAAGCATGGAGAATAAAGCCGATTTTTGGCCCTGGAGTGATGCCTGTTTCACGAATAACGCTATTCCCGTCTATTTTCAGCATGCTTACAGAAGTAGGCTGTCTCAGCGCCTCGTCTATCATGGCCTGGAACTTGCGCAATCTATAGGGATTCTCTTTAGGCCGGCCCATGCCGATCCGGTCGCACCAGCGCACTTTTAGCAAGTCTTCTATGTTTTCCCTGCCTACTCTAGTGATGATCCGCCGGACGGCTGATAATGTGATCTGCTCGCTATCACTGAAGAACATGTGATTCCGCACCAGAGTAACCACCTTCTCGCTTGTTTCACGTGAAAATTTGAGTCTGGATAGGATATTTTTAGCCATTTTGGCGCCTACTATCTCGTGATTGTAAAACGTGAAACCGTCTTTTTTAGCACTAGGCTCGGCTGTGCGCGGCTTGGCAATATCGTGGAACAAGCAGGCTAGTCTCACTTCTAGGCTATAATTCTTATCTGCGGCGTGTTGCAACACTCTCAGCGTGTGCTCCCACACATCGTAGATATGCTCTCCACCCTGTTTCACGTGCAACCCCTCCTCTAGTTCTGGTAACAAATAACTAATAATTCCCAGTTTGTGGCAAAGAACCAGACCGATCATCGGATTGGCTGACATAATGATCCGGCAGAACTCTTCCCGCACGCGCTCTACGGCTATTTCTTTAATTAAATGACTATTTTTAGCCATACTTTCAGCCGTTTCACTGCTCAGCGTGAAGTCTAGCTCTACCGCCAGCCTGATTCCCCGCAAGATTCTTAGCGCATCTTCGTTAAATCGCGCGTCTGGATCCCCCACCGCGCGGATCAGCTTGTCTTTTATGTCTTTTTTGCCGTCAAAAAGGTCAATAATCTGATAGCCAGCCTCTGTTCTGTCTTTTAGACTCAAGTCCAGCGCCAGAGCGTTTACCGTGAAGTCTCGCCTATTCAGATCATCTTCCACCTTCTCGCTAAACTTCACCTCATCCGGATGGCGTCTGTCAGAGTAAGCACTCTCTAGTCTAAATGGCGTAATTTCTATATTTTTTAAGCTATTTTCACTTGTTTCCTCATTTACCACTGTTACTGTGCCGAATTTGTTCTCGTAAAACGTCTTTAAACCCGTAATATTGGCAAAAACAGCCTCTATTTGCTCCGGTTTGGCGTTGGTGGCTATGTCCCAGTCTCGCGGCTCCCTATTGAGCAATAAATCGCGCACACAGCCACCTACGAGATAAGCTGAAAAGCCGGCTTGCGTGAGAGCGCTGGTTACACGGGAAACTTCCGGAGGGATCTTGAATTGTTGGAGCTCTAGAGACAGAGACATAAGAGGGAAACTTAATCTGTGCGGGTAGGGAGAATCGAACTCCCGCCTCGTCCTTGGCAAGGACGTGTTTTACCACTAAACTACACCCGCAACTGTTCCATGTTATCATAAAATGTTGGAGTTTCAAGAGCTCTCGTGGTGAAATGGATATCACAACGGTCTTCGGAACCGTCGTTGGGGGTTCGAGTCCCTCCGAGAGCACTGGTGGTTAGTCCCAGGCTGGTAAGTCTTTAAAGTCTCAGAAGACTAGCTAATTAGAGCCATAAAATAGCCAACTGTGGATAACTTTGGGGACAATGTGCATAAAGGACAGGGACATAAGAGCCAAATGGCTGATAATAAGGCTAAAATAGGCAAAATTGGCGAAGATCTAGCCTGTGTGTTTCTGGTGAAACATGGTTACACGATAATTAGCCGGAATTATTGGAAAAAGTGGGGTGAAATAGATATCGTGGCTAAGAATAAAGCTGGTTTGCGATTTGTGGAAGTGAAAACGGTTACTCGCTCTGGTGTTACACGTGAAATTCTAGGGCAAAATAAGGGTGATTACGAGCCGGAAGATAATATGCATCCCTGGAAGCGGCAGAGGCTGAGGAGGGTGATAGAAACTTATTTGCTAGAGCAGGAAGAGAAAGGCGAGATAGGCGAAGATACTGAGTGGCAAGTAGACGCGATCTCTGTTTATATAGATCAAGAGGGGAGGGAACTTAAGATAGACTGGCTGGAGGATATTGTCTTATAGAAAAATCCCCGACACAAAGTCGGGGATTTGGGTTAGTTTTTCCATTGGTGCGCGCAAGTTATTGCGTCGGTATGGAACCTAGGAAGCTGGGATCAGTCTCAGACTGTCGGAAAGTCTTCATGCTCATGGCAAAGCAAACTTCCGCGATCATGGCGGCGACCATGTGATCATTATGCCAATCTAAGCCGCTGACTCCAACTGCAATGCCGCCATAGCGATAGACTCCGCCTGGCCAGCCCACATCGCCCTCCTCCAACAAGTGGGGGAGATTGCGGAGATGGAGAGTGTCCATCTGGTGCTTGCGTGCCAGGCGCGCTTTGCGATGCGCAAATTTGATGTACTTGTCAGCTTTCTCGTTGCTGAGGTCGCCCCAGGTGGCATGGAATTCTGTCTTCTCGTTTGGGATGACGCTGATCGCCAATGTCCTGCACGAGAGCAACATACCAGCTCCTCCATCTGATGGGAAAAAGAGAGGCTTGATGCTCTGTAGGGCACCTCGTATCACGTCTGCTGTTAAAAGTGCACTCATCTTCTCTGCTCCTGGGCCTATGGCCGGTTTGGGTTTGTGAAGAACTAAAAAGGAAACAACTAGCTAAAGAACTAGCAAGTTAGGCTCGTTTTGTCAAGCTCCAGAACTTGCCAGCTTGGAAATTGATGATGATCAGCAGAGCCAGAATCAGGATGATGTGGTCGTCTATGAGGAAAGCGTGGGAATTGGGATGAGGGAAGGGGAGTGCTAGATAGTACAGAGCCATTAAAGTGATGCCAAGCCAGGAACTGAGACGGGTCCAGAGGCCGGTGATGAGTGAGAGGCCGAGAAGAATTAGACCCCAAGCATTGAGGAGATTAACAATTGGTAGGATGCCGGGCGCGAGGAGTGCTTGGTAGAAGCTAGTGAAGTTAACAGCGTTGCTGATATAACCAGCTGCGCTCCAGCTTGGGTCAATCACTTTGGTAAATCCAGCGTAGAAGAAAAAGAAGCCCAAGCTGACTCGCAACAGGAACAGCGAGATTTTTTGTGGCTTTGTCATCTTTGATTGTATTCTAGCACCAAAACAGGGCAGATACTGGGGACATCTTGTCGGAGCGCCGGGATTCGAACCCGGAGTCTTACGAACCCGAATCGTAAATGTTGCCGTTACACCACGCTCCGCTTTCGCTTCAACTTATTAAAAGCGAGTGGACCTAGCGAGAATCGAACTCGCGCCTCGGCAATGCGAATGCCGCGTCGTACCACTAGACTATAGGCCCTATCTTGCGGCTACTCTAGCAGAAAGGGGCGGATTTTGCTACGCTGGGGAATATGAATAAGCAAACTTTGGTAATCATTATTATTGCTCTGGTGATCTTGCTGGCCGGCTGGCTCTTGTTCTCTGGCCAGCCGGCCAGCGCGCCTGAGCAGATAGAGGATACGGTAGCACTAGAAGACCAGACTGATAGCTCAGCGCTTAGCGATGCAACAACGGGAGAGGGGAGTCGGGTGATTTCTATTCCAGCTCCGGTGGCGCCGGTGATTACTTATATTGATACCGGCTACACGCCCAATGTGCTACGCGTGGCGCGGGGGACGACCGTCACCTTCCAGAACGGTCACACGGTGGGCATGTGGACTGCCTCTGACGCTCACCCCACGCACGGCAATTATCCGGCTACTGGCGGCTGTATCTCTAGCACTTTTGACTCTTGCCGCGCTGTGCCAGCTGGCGAGTCTTGGAGCTTCACTTTTGATCTCCCCGGCACTTGGACTTATCACAACCACGTCCGCTCCAGCGATCACGGGACGATTATTGTGGAGTAACTTTATTTTTCCGGTGGGCAATACAGGAGTCGAACCTGTGACCTTACGAATGTGAATCGTACGCTCTAACCAGCTGAGCTAATTGCCCTCTATTTTCTCCTCGTCTTGTCGGAGTGCCGGGATTCGAACCCGGAGTCGCCCGCTCCCAAAGCGGGAATGTTAGCCGTTACACCACACTCCGGTGTGCCCTCGCATCCTAGCATTTTTTCAGTATAATGTCATTTGCGACAACGCGGGATGTAGTATAGTGGTAATATATGCCCATGGGGTGGGTAAGCCCCGAGTTCGATTCTCGGCATCCCGACTAGTTTTTAATTTAAATTAATTATGCCTATTGTCTTTGCTCTCACCATTATCGCCGCCGCCATCTGCGGCTTTGCCATCGCTTATTATATCTGGAAGCACAAGCAGACTGGTGATAAATTAGTCTGTCCGCTAGACTTTGACTGCGAGGCGGTGGTAACCAGCAAGTATGCCAGCACCTTCGGCTTCCAGAACGAGGTCTTGGGCATGATCTACTATGCCGGCATCGGTCTGGTGTATCTCGTCTTCATTTTCTATCCGCAATTCCTGCTCGTCTCCTGGCTCTCGTGGCTGCTCCTGCTCGCGAGCTTCGGCTCTTTTGCTTTCTCTAGCTACCTGCTCTATGTGCAGTTTGTGAAATTAAAAGAGTGGTGCACTTGGTGCATCTTCTCTTCGCTCTGTTCTACTTTTATCTTCCTTTCTGCACTGGGTATCGTGTTTGTCAGTTAAATATAGATCCGCTTCATGAGGGGATTGAGTCTGGTAACAATCTCGTAACTGGATGTACCAGATAAATCAGCCAGTTCTTCTGCTGTGATCTTCTCGCCCAAGAGGGTAACTTCATCGCCTGTTTTCACGTCTTTGATACTTGAAACATCTAGGATCAGCATATCCATAGAGACTCTGCCCAAAACTTTAGCTTTCTCGCCATTGATCACCACGTGGCCAATGCTGGAGAGCGCGCGCGGGTAGCCGTGCCAATAGCCCACCGGCGCGATGGCGATCTGGCCGTCTCTCTCCAGTTTTTCTGTAAAGTCATAGCCGAGCTTGCTGCCTGCGGGGAGAGCTTTCACTTCGCTCACCACCGTTTTCCAAGTTAGAGCCGGCTCTAAGTTTAATTTTTCGGCAAAGCCTGCTTGCACTTCTCTGGAGGGATACAGACCATACATGCCAATGCCGATCCTGACTAAATCTAATTGCGATTGCGGGAAGACAATAGTGCCAGAAGTAGCCGCGGCGTGGCGGATGGGGGAGTAGCCGGCTTGTTTCATTGTTTCAGCCGCTTTGAGAAAAATATCTAACTGCGCGAGCGTCTCGCTAGGGAAAGCGGGATTCTTTGCCGCGGCAAAGTGGGTATAGATGCCCTCAAGATTTTCGGTTTTTATTTTGTCTCTTTGCAGTCTATCCAGCACTTGCGCAACCTGCTCGGGTAGGAAGCCCTGCCGATGCATCCCGGAATCTATTTTGATGTGAAATTTAAGATTAGGATATTTTTTTAATAAGCCAAGATTCTCAAAATTAGAAATCGTCAAGCTGAGATTATGTTTCTCTGCCTCAGCAAATTTCTCCGGCAGAGTATAGCCGAGCACGAGAACGGGAATTTTAATTCCCGTCTCTCTCAGCGCCTCACCCTCCACAATAGAGTCTACGCCCAACCAATCAGCGCCTAATTCTTCCTGCAGTTTTGCAAACTGGTAAATATCGTGGCCATATGCGTTGCTCTTGGCTATAGCCATCAGTTTGGCTCCTGGTTTTAATAGACTTCTAAAAACCCGATGATTATGCGCCAGCTTAGCGCGATCTATCTCCAGCCAAGTGCGGAGGCCGGTTGTGCTTTTTTCTGGTTTCATAACTCAGGATTACTCTAGCAGTAAAAGTTGTAGATGTGAAACAGGTGCAGAATAACAAAACATAGAAAAAGCCCCGCGGTGTGCAACACCGCGGGGCTGGAATATCTGGCTATCTGGAACTCTCTACATTCACCCTGCGCCTCCGGTAAGTGGCGAGCAGTAGGGCTAGCAACATGATAGTTGCCGGCTCGGGTGTCAGGCTCGCCCTCAGGCCGTCGGTGGTGACGCCATCCCCGGGGTAGATTACCCGCTTGATGGGGACGCTGGAGTGCCAGCCGTGCCACTCCAGCAGGCCATCGGCCACGGGTGCGCGGCTGTAGGTAAAAGACTCTGAGCTGATCAGCATGCCAGCAGTGTCAAAAAACTGGACATCTACGCTCGCCGGGTTGGCACTAGAGCTGGTGTATGCTCCCCAGTAAGAGCCAAACTTGGCCACCGGGATGCTGAACACGATAACCGCTACGCTGTTGGAGCCGCTAATCGCCATGGCATTGGTGCCATCAGCCACTTGGGCGTAACCGGAAGAGCCAAGATCCCAGGGGTATCCTGACGCTGGCCGGAAAACGTGCATGGAATTACCAAAAATCGCCGCCATGCCGCCAAAGATCTGCTGTGGTGCCGGCAATGGTGGCTGTTCGCCACTGGTGTGAGTGAACGATTCCCATGTCTCTTGGATCTCGCCGTTGAACGGCCCGGGTGTGGCTCGGATGACGCCGCTGTGCATGATTGCGGTGATAATAACCAGGACTCTGAGCATCGGTCTTCTCCTCCTTGCTTGGCGCTCTGTGAAAGAACAAATTTCCGGCAAGCAACGTGCTTGCTGTCTCCGTTGGGAATTTAACACATACTATGCCTTGTGGCAAATGGTGCTGGCTTGCGCTTGTGTGCGGGATGGGGGAATCGAACTCCCAACTTCAGTTTGGAAAACTGATGTTATACCACTTAACTAATCCCGCCTCCGGCGGGTAGGCCCGCTGGGGTTTGCCTCATCCTAGCAAAAAACTCCCCTAATGGGGAGTTTTTTTGAATTAAGTCGGAAGTCTTATTTGAGAGCGTCCTTCAGCGCTTTTGCCGGACGGAACTTGGGCACACGCATGGCTGGTACTTGGATCGCCTCACCAGTGCGAGGGTTACGAGCTGTCCGGGCCGCCCGGCGCCGAGCCGAGAAGATCCCCAAGCCAGCGATAGAGACTTCGTCATCGCGCTTGAGAGTAGAGACAATAGAGTTGATGATCAGATCCAGAGTCTGCTCGGCGGCTACCTTGGTGCCGCCCATCTTCTCGTGGATCACATCAACCAGAGCTTGTTTATTCATTTTCTTTCTATAAATTAACTGGTTGTTAATTTCGACCAAGATTGACCCATTTATTATACGCCCTGGCCTCTAGCTTGTGCCACTTGACAGGTTTTGCCAATTTGCTATAATAGAGAGAGTTCTTTCGCCGGAAAGGGGGTGCTACTATGAGTCGCAAGGCTCGAGATATCGTTTTTCTGGCTTTCCTGACCTTTGCCGCGCTTTGTTAGGGGTGAGTCTGTGCGCGGCGGGGGGCCTGGCCTCTGGTTTGCTGTGGGCATTTTGCACAGCAATACTGGAGCGCCAGGCTCTTTTTATTTGCCCAATTTATCTCGCGTATTCAGTAACTCTCGTTTCTCTGATCACTGTCACCTTAATCTCGCCCGGATACTTTAGTTCTTTCTCTACTTTGATCGCAATTTCTCGGCCCAATTTCTGCGCTTCCAGGTCGCTTACTTCATTTGGTTTAACGAAGACTCTGATCTCGCGCCCTGCTTGGATGGCGTAAGACTTCTCTATGCCTGGGAAGGCGTTAGCCAGTTCTTCCAGCTCGCGCAAGCGCTTGATGTAATTTTCCACATTATCTCTCCGCGCGCCGGGCCGCCCACCGCTAATCGCATCTGCCGCCTGCACAATCCGGCTCTCCAGCGTCTCGTAAGGATATTCCTCATGATGCGCCTGCATCGCTTTCACCACTTCTGCACTAGCGCCAAATTTCTCTAAGATTCTTTTTCCAATCTCCACATGTGTGCCAGATACCTCGTGATCCACCGCTTTGCCAATATCGTGCAGTAGCGCGCCGGCGCGAGCCACGGCCTGGTCTGCTCCCAGCTCTTCCGCCAGCATCCCCGCAATGTGTGCCATCTCCACCGAGTGCTGGAGGATGTTCTGTCCGTAACTGGTGCGGAAGTGGAGCCGGCCTAGGATCAATATAATTCTGGGGTCAAGATTGAAGACGCCAGCCTCAAACGCCGCCTCCTCACCTTTCTTCTTAATAGTCTCGGCCACTTGCTCTTTGGCTTTCTCTACTAATTCCTCAATTTTTGCCGGCTGTATCCGCCCGTCAGTAATCAGATTAGTGAGCGCGATCCGCGCAATCTGCCGTCTCACGGGATCAAAAGAGGAGAGGGTAACCATGCCTGGTGTATCGTCAATTATCACTTCCACGCCGGTCGCCTTCTCAAACGCTCGGATATTCCGCCCTTCTTTGCCAATAATCTTGCCCTTGATATCGTCTGAGGGGATCTCCACGCTGGTGGCTAGCATCTCTGGTACGCTAGAGTTGGCCAAGCGCTGGATCGTGGTAGTCAGGATCTCTCGCGCCTTATTCTCCAGTTCCGTATTATGCTCGGCTGTCAGCTTGCGCATCCGGGCCAGCAAGTCTTCCGCGCTATCCCGCTCCAGCGCTCTCACGATCTCGTTTTTAGCCTCCTCTGGCGTCAGCTTAGCCACGCGCTCTAGCTCCCTCTGCCTCTCTTCCACCAACTGCGTTGCCTTCTCTCTAGCCTGCTTCACTTCCTCTGCTCGCGCTTTCAGTATCTCCAGCTCACGATCAATATCCGACTGGCGCTTGTCCAGCAGGTCGTCCTTCTTAATTATCCTTTCCTCCCTGTGCTTTAGCTCAAGCTCTTTTTGCTTTTCCAGCTCCTTTATCTCCTGCAATTTCTCGCTCGCTTCCTCGTCTGCTTTATCTACAATCTTCTGCGCCTGATCTTTGGCCTCCAGCATCATCTGCTTGATCGTCAGCTCCATGGAGCCTTTCTGCCCTAGAGTGATCAGCCATCTGAGGAAATAGCCCAAGACCAAACCGCCCAAGGCCGCTGTCCCTGTGATGAGGACTAGTGTGAATAATGACATAACTTGCTACAGAATCAGTTCTAATTGTCTCTATTGACATTGATAAATTTTGACATATCCACCTTAACAAATTGCTATCCGCTTGTCTAACTTCTATAATATTGGCTATATGCAACAAATAATTTCTCGGTTCCCGTTCAGATTTTTAGTTAGCTCGCTTATTATTTTGGTGTGCTTGTTCTCTTCCAATAGCTCCGCTCTTGCCGCGTGGTCTGCTCCCACCTCTGCCCCGCCAAACGGCAATCCGGAAGTGCCGGTGAATACAAGCGCCACCGCTCAGACCAAGAGTGGCGATTTGACTCTTGGGGGTCTTGGCACTTTCTCTAGTGGTTTGGGGATCGCCGGAGGGAGTTTTGGCTTCTTACCTAGCGGCTCTCTCAAGTTTATGTTGCCTTTTGACATGGCGGCTCCTGCTGTTGGTTCTCTGCTAGTATCTACCGACACTAGCGGCACGGCCGCTTGGGCTGCCACTTCTACCCTAGGCTTGGGTGGCGGTGCTGGCGTGACCTGGCCGCTCCGGGCGCCAGCCGGCGCCAGTGCTGCTGCTCCCAGCTATTCCTTTGCTGGCAGTACTAGCACGGGTTTCTGGTCTGGATCCGGCAACATGATTAATTTTGCCACTGGCGGAGTGGACCGCATGACTCTCAGTAATGGTTTGTTGACTTCCACTGTGCCTTGGCGTGGTCCGGCTGGGACAGCCGCTTTCCCTGCTCTCTCTTTCTCCTCTTTCCCTAATTCCGGTATCTTTCAACCATCTGGCGCTAGTTCTGCTATCGGCTTTGCTACTGGCGGCACCGAGCGGGTGAGGGTCTCGGCCACAGGTGATGTCGGCATCGGCACCGCCTCCCCCGGTGTCAAGCTGGAAGTGGCGGGTCAAGTCAAGATCACGGGTGGCTCTCCAGCTGCCGGACGCGTGCTTACTTCCGATGCAACGGGGCTTGCAACATGGGCTGATCCAAGTGGCAGTGGCGGCAGTTCCACTTTCCTCGGTCTCACCGACACCCCTGGCTCGTATGCTGGCCAGGCGGGCAGAGTGGTTGCGGTCAATGCCGGAGCCAATGCTCTGGAATTCGTGAACATTGCACCAGGCGGCGGCCCGGGCACTGGGACTATCAATAAATTGCCTAAGTGGGGCACGACCAGCTCTCTGGCGGACTCTAGTATAACCGATGCTGGTTCCAGTGTTGATTTTACTTCCCCGATCACTAACACAAGCGGTGCGGTGTTCAATACAGGAGGAGCGGCCACTGGCCTGATTGTCTCGGCTGGCAACGTCGGCCTCGGCACCGCCACCCCCGGCGCCAAGCTGGAAGTGGCGGGTCAGGTCAAGATCACGGGTGGCTCTCCAGGCGCAAACAAAGTCCTCACTTCTGACGCAACGGGGTTGGCCACGTGGCAGACACCGGCCAGCGGCATGAGCAACCCCATGACTGCTCTTGGCGATCTCATCTATGGCGGCACCTCTGGCACGCCCGCTAGACTTGCTCCCGGTACTGCCAGTCAGGTACTTACTATGAGTAGCGGTTTACCCACTTGGCAGACGCCGGCAGCCAGCCAGTGGACGACAGCAGGTTCTAATATTTACTACAATGGTGGTGTTGTTGGTGTGGGTGGTTCCCCGTCTACCAATTTCCATGTCCAATCTGGAACAGGTGCTGCCACGGCTCGAGTTGAATCTACCGTGGCCGAGAATGAGGCGCGTCTAGAATTGTATAGTGGCTCTCAACAATGGCGTCTCTTTGGCCGTGGTTCTGACAACAATTTCGGTATCTTCGATGTTGGGGGAAACACCAAATTCAGAATTAATGGTACTAACGACACGATGTCTCTAATGGAGGCTAGTGGCGTCAGTAGTGGCTATGTTGGTATCGGCACAGCCTCTCCTAATACCAAGCTTCATGTCAAGAAGGGTGGTAATGGCGATGCTGCGCGATTTCAGTTTGCCGCCAACGAGAACCTGGTAGTTACTAGTAAATTGAACATGAGCGACGGTGTTCGTATCCAGTCACAGAGTGATACCGGTGGTTCGCTCCAGAGTTTAGAGTTGCGAGCAAGCAAGGTGGCCTTTAATAATGGTTATTTACAATTGGCACCGAGGACAACAAACCCGAGTACAGGGCCAGCTGGTGAGACTTGTTCTAATGGGGGATATATTGGTCTCACGTATCTATACTCAGCATCGAACGGGCGCTATGGGCTGTGTTCTTGTGTCCAAACTGGAGTATCTACCTACGGCTGGAGAAATATAAGTGGGACCGTTACACAAACAGACTGTGGCGGCTAGTGGGTTTTACCCCTTCGCTTTAATTATCTCATCCACTACGCCGTAAGCTTTAGCCTCTTCCGCACTCATGTAGTAGTCGCGGTCTGAGTCTTTCTCAATTTGCGCGAGTGATTTGCCGGTGTTCTTGGCTAGGATTTTATTGATTTTGTCTTTGATCTTCAGGATCTGCTTGGCGCTGATGGCAATATCTGCGGCCTGTCCCTCAATCCCGCCCATCGGCTGGTGGATCATGATTTCAGCATTTGGTAGAGCCAGTCTCTTACCCTTTTTGCCTGAAGAGAGGATGATTGCTGCAGCACTAGCGGCCAAGCCCACGCAGACGGTGGAAATATCTGATTTCACGTAATTCATCGTGTCTAGGATCGCCAGGGCCGCGCTCACCGAGCCGCCGGGGGAATTGATGTACATCGTGATGTCTTTCTTGGGCCCCTCTGATTCTAGGAATAGTAACTGCGCGATGATGATATTGGCCATGTGGTCGTTAATTGGCCCGCCCAGGAAGATGATCCGATCTCGCAAGAGTCGGGAATAGATATCGTAAGCGCGCTCGCCAAAGGGCGACTTTTCAATAACTGTTGGTATTAGCATGCCCGCGATTATACTTGATTTTCCAGATATTTCCAAACCTCTTCCACTAGCAGGATATCCGTCACATAACGCCGCGCGCGCTCAGCCGGTGCGTCTTGATAGTGCTCCAGCAAGTGCTTCAGCTCTTTTTCTATCACCTCTTCTTGTACTTTTAATTTTCCCTCCTCCGCAATAGCCGAGAGAATGAGTGCGGATTTCACTCGTTTCACCGCGTCTGCTTGCCAGTCTTGTCTCAAATCTTTCTCCTCTTTCTTGATGTGCTTTAGGTAATCTTCAAATTTCAGTCCCATCTGACCAATTTGCGCTTTCATCTCCGCCAGCATCTTATCTAGCTCTGCTTCTATTAAGATTTTTGGCAAAGTTATTTCTGTTTTTTCTAAAATAGCATCCATTAGCTTCACGCGCTGCTTGTCTTGCGCGCGGCGTTCCGCCTCGCGCTCCAAGTGCTTCTTGACTTGTTCTTTCAAGTCAGCTGGCTCCGGTTCTGACTTTTCCGCTTTTGCCTGATGTGCGCGGATTTCGGTTAGCGCTTTTTCTACTTCTTCATCACTAGTCTGCGCTACTACCTCTTTTTTACTATTTAGGTCTTTGGTGATTGCTTTATAGTCCGGCAGAGAGAAGCTCGGGCTAACTGCCGTTTGGATCTTAAAGCCGAGAGGATTACCAGCCGCCAGCTTGGTGATAGTGATATTGGGTCGGCCAATCGCGTCTATTTTGTGCTCTAGTACCAGCGCAGGGTAGAGCTCCTGCAGAGCCAGCTCCGCCATCGTGAGCAAAATGCGCTCCTCGCCTAGTTGGGAAACAAGCACCGTCTCCGGCACGTGGCCGGGGCGGAAGCCGTCTAGCTTCACCTCCGTGTTTAGTTGCTTTAGTGCCGCCGGTCTATAGCTTGCAAATTTCTCCAGCGTGATCTCGCCCTCCAGCGCCACTTCGCTCTCCGGCAGATTGGTTATTTTTATGTCAGTCATTGATGTTTAGCAAATTAAAATCCCGCTTTACCAGCGGGATTTTAATTAAAACAATATTGGCAGTTAATTACAAGCCAGCAGCCTGATTTAGCTCTGCTAGTTCCGCCTCCAAGCTCGCAGCATCTTGGGCGATCTCCTGCGCCTCGGTGTCTAGAGAGACATCAGTCTGGACTACTGCTCCAGTAGCATCACCGGCATTATCTTCCAGCATCGTGCCTCCAGCGTTTTCCGCTTCCATTTCAGAAGCGGGTGCGCTGACCTGGCTACTAAAGAGGTAAATGGCACCGATAATCAGGATGAGTACCACAATGATTGATCCGATCAAGGAGCCGCTAGAGTTCTTATTTTCTTCCATGGTGTTGTGAGATAAATAAATTACTAAAGGATAGTCTACCGCGGCTGTGCGGTCTCCGCTTGTGGCACAGGGAGGCTGAGTCCGCGTACAATTTTCATCAGAGTTTGAGTCTCGGTATTAGCTGTTTTGACCAGAGCTAAGACCTTCTGCACGGCGGCGCGGATAGTCTGGCCATCATTAGTGCTGGTCAATTGCTTATCAGCGAGAGTGCCGAGTTGCCGGGGTAGAGTGGCAATCTCTGCCTTGGCGCTCGCGATAGCCGCCTTGGCGATATTGAGCTGTTCTTGTGCTGCTGAGATCTCTACACCACGCTCTTTGAGACGGCTCAGGTGTGCCTCTATGCGGGTAGTCAACTTCTCCAGCTTCTCTACTAGGCCGCCAAAGCGGGGAGTGATTGCTCCCAGGTAGTGCTTCACCTTCGAGTCGCCACTAGCCTGGCCGGCCTTGAACTGTTCCACCAGCACTGGACGCTTCTGTTCCACTTGGAAGACGGTACTGCTCTGCACCCTGTTCTTCTCCACTTTTTCCTCCTGTTCAGTTACCAACTTGCCGTCCTCAAGCTTGATCTTGACTGCTCCGGCATAGTCAACGCGCTGGAGCTTGCCTGGCGGCGGAGTTAGCAATCTGATCGTCGCGTCTGATCCGGTCTCTGCCCGGCTGGCAACCGGCAAGACCAAGGCGCTGACTAGCGCCAACAAAATATATTTTTTCATAATACCCATTATAGCGGGTATTTCTGCCTATACAAGTCGCAACCGCGAGCAAAAGCCGCTTCGGCTTCTGTCTTGCCCTTAAAGCCGTTAATCTCTACCTTTTTATTCTGTAATTGCTTATAAGTGCTATAGAAGTGCTGGATCTCTTTTAGCCTGTGCTGGTTCACGTCGCCAATGTCTTGCACTTCGGCCCAGCGCGGGTCATCTACTGGCACCGCGATCAATTTGTCATCAGCGTCGCCGCTATCCATCATGTTCATGATACCCACCGGCCGCGCGCGGACGAGCAAGCCGGGAACAAGAGGATAAGTGGTGAGCAGGATCACATCTACCGGATCATTATCGTCCCAGAGTGTTTGGGGCACAAAGCCGTAGTCGCAAGGGAAGTCTTGCGCACTGTAGAGCACGCGGTCTAGCGCGATCAATCCAGTCTCCTTATCTATCTCATATTTATTTTTAGAGCCGCGATTGATCTCTACAATCACGTTTATCTCTTGTTTTGTCCCGGGTGCAATATTGTGCCAGAGATTCATGAGTTCTAGTTTACTATTTTATTCCGTCTTTGTCTCCACTACTTTTTCTGTTTTCTGTATCACTTCTTCTTTTTCAGCCCTCACTTCCTGCGGTGGAGGGACGATGTCTATCTTCCAGCCGGTGAGTCTGGCGGCCAGGCGGGCGTTCTGTCCCCCACGGCCCACAGCCAGCGAGAACTGGTCAGCATCCACCTCAATCTGCGCGCGGTTATCTTCAGGGAAGAGAGTTACTTTGTTGATTTTAGCCGGCGAGAGTGCGCTCTGGATGAATTCTTCAACATCCTCCGACCACTCTATGATATCTATCTTCTCACCACCGAGCTCGGAGATCACGGTATTAACTCGCACGCCGCGCTGACCCACGCATGAGCCAACCGGATCAATATTTGGGTCTTTACTGGCTACGGCAATTTTAGTGCGAGAGCCTGGCTCGCGGGCAATCGCGCGGATTTCCACCAAGCCGTTAGCTATCTCGGGGGCTTCAACCGCAAATAACTTCTCCACAAACTTGGGATGGGCCCGCGAGAGGCGCAAGTTGATGCCCCGCGGTGTCTCTTCTACCAAGTAGAGATAAGCTCGGATCCGCTCGCCTTGGCGGTAATATTCGCCCGGGATCTGCTCTTCTCTGGCGAGCAAGCCCGTAGTGCGACCCAGATCAATAAACAAGTTGCCCCGCTCTTGCTTCTGCACCTTGCCGTTAACCAGCTCGCCCTCGCGGCCGGAATATTCGCTCAGCACAGACTGCTTCTCAGCCTCGCGCAAGCGCTGGATAATCACCTGCTTGGCCGTCTGCGCGGCAATGCGGCCATAATCGTCTTTAGTCTCTAGCGGGAAGACAAGCTCATCGCCCAGTTGCGCGTCAGCTTTGATCTTGCGCGCGTCGTCTAGCATAATGTGCTGTGCCTCGTTAAAGCGTACTTTGCTCTCGGTAGCGTCTGTTGCTCCTCCTGCCTCGCTTGCTTCTTCTGTTTCTGTCTGCTCTAGTTCGTCACCACTCAAGAGCATGCTCTCATCCACCACAATCTTAACTTGGTGGAAGTTCACTTTTCCGGTTTGGTAGTCAAAGCTGGCGCGCACGATCTGATCGCGTTCACCGTAATCTTTTTTATAAGCCGCAACTAGGGCATCTTCAATTGCCCCCAAGATTTTTTCTTTAGGGATACCGCGTTCTTCTTCTAATTGCTCCAGCGCCGAGCGCATGGTCTTTAAGTCCATCATGTTTTTTATTATTTTAGCCTAATTTGCTTATATCCTGTAATTTTTTTAAAAAAATTAGTCGTTCCGCACCGGAGACGACAACAAGATCTGCTCTTAACCTGTCTCGTCTATTATATACCAATTAGTTATCAACAGTCAAATCTGGTTTTAGCCTAAGTTACTTGTGTTAGAATTACTCTTATGGAACCAGAAACAACAACAGGGACAACTGTGCCAGAATCCAAACCAGTGTGGGGCTATATGCTTGCTGTTTTGCTAGTAGTGATATTAGTCGTTTTTTTCTACTTCTGGTCTCAGCGTAGCACTGAAGCGCCAGAGCCGGAGGCGCCGGTCTATACCGAGGCTGAGCGGGAGGAGATTTTAAATTCTCTGCGCGCTCCCAGCGTGGAGGAGATCAGCGTGGAGGAGCGCACTGAGGCCATGCAGAGTCTCCGCGCGCCCAGCGAGAGCGAGATTAGCGTTACCGAGCGGCAACAGATCCTTGATTCATTAAAAGCCAGATAATTTAATCATGAAGCTAAAATTATTTAAGTTATTGTCTCTCGCTGTCGTCTTGGGTGTCTTAGGTTCGGCCGGTTTTGCTTCCGCGGCTTGGAACGAGCCACCTACGGGCACAGTACCTCCTAATAATAATACCCCGGAGCCAATCAATGTGGGTGATAGCACTCAGAACAAGTCCGGCCGCCTGGGTCTGGGTGCGCTCTCTGTCTTTGGCGATCTCTTGATCCCCTCTGGCGCCAACGCCGGTTATGTGTTGACTTCTGACTCGGCAGGGAAGGCTACTTGGGAGCCTCTGGGTACAATCCCCAGCGGAGGGGGAGGGCCCGGTCCAGCTGGCCCGAGTGGCGATTCCCTCTGGCGCAAGATGACAGCGGCGACGGGCAATTTTCTCACTCCCATCACCCAGAGTGACCACCTTGGCCTCTGGCCGCAGACTAACATTGGTTCGGGTAAGAACTATGGTTGCTCCGGCTGTAACTCTACCAATAATATCCAGCTCTATAATTCCGGCGGCCATATGAACTTCTCTGTTGGTAGCGCGGCCAATAAATTTATCTTTAGCGGCGGGCCGGTGCAGATCACGGCTGGCAACCCGGGCGCGGGGAAAGTTCTCACTTCCGATGCCAGTGGCAATGCCAGCTGGCAAGCACCAGCCAGCACTGGCGGCAGTGGCCCCAGCACGCCTCCTCCCAGCTCTGGCGATAGCTTCCCCGCGGGCACGGTGGTGATGACGATGAACTCTACCTGTCCCAGTGGCTGGTCTCTCCGGCAAGACTTTGGCCGGCGCTTCCTGATCGGCGCGGACTCGGCTCACCAGCCCGGCACGCTGACTGGTGTGCCACGCTCAGGACCAAATTATTCCTATACTCAGGAGGCCCAAGGCTTACCTCTCGCCGGACAGATTGGTGGTGCTGGTGGTGTGGGCTTAGCTCATAGCCACGAGGTGCCTTCTATCTCTGTTAACTTCTGCCAAAAGCAATAACTTAGCTTAAGTTTTATCCTCTACAAAAAACTCTGTGAGTAAAACACAGAGTTTTTTGTTTTTGTTTGCCATTCCCGTTAGAAGTTTTGCAAGTTATCTTCGCGCGTTGTGATAGACCACTTACTTCTAACGGGATATAATTCAATTATGTGGATTGATCCGGAACAATTACAGAATTTTCTCGTTGATGCTGGTTTGCTCAGCAAGCAGGATCTGCCAGCACTCACCGAGCAGGTCACAGCAAGCGGTAAGAGCTTTGAGGAAGTAGTGCTCGCTGGCGGCAAGATTAGTGAGGATGATCTCCGCCGTGCCAAAGCTTATATTCTCGGCGTGCCGTTTGTAGACCTCAAGAAAGATAAGATAGACAGGGAAGTGCTGGGACTAATTCCGGAACCAATCGCGCGCAAGCACAATATTGTGGCCATCAAGCGTCATGGTGATGAGGCGCTGGAGGTGGCGATGCTTGATCCGGATGATCTGGAAGCAATTGGTTTTATTAAGAAAGGCTCTGGTCTCAAGATCTGGCCGCGGCTCACCGATGCCGCTTCTATCAAGTCGGCTCTACTCCAGTATCAGAAGAGTTTAAAAGCGGAATTTGGCGACTTGATTGGCAGTGAGGCGACTAAATTGAAGACGCTGAGCGATGAGGAAGCGGCTGAGATTGGCGAAGGTGAGCTCAAGAAGATGGCCGAAGACTTGCCGGTGATCCGGATTGTGGACGCGCTTTTGTCTCACGCGGTCACTCAGCAAGCCTCGGATATTCACATTGAGAATTTTGAGAAAGAGGTGATCGTGCGCTATCGGATAGACGGCCTGCTCCACGATGCAATGGTCTTGCCCAAGAACGCGGGCCCGGGCATTGTGGCGAGGATCAAAGTGCTCGCTAACTTGAGGCTGGATGAGAAGCGCTTGCCGCAAGATGGCAGATTTAAGATTGAACTGAGCGGCATGGGCATCTCGTTCCGTGTCTCTATCTTGCCTACTTATTTTGGCGAGAAGATTGTGATGCGCTTGTTGCCAGATACTAGCCGCGGGCTGACGCTAGAGCAAGGCGGCTTCCATGGCCAAGCTCTGGAGAGGATACAAGAGGCGACTAATCAGACGACTGGCATGATCTTGGTTACCGGTCCCACTGGCTCGGGCAAGAGCACGACGCTCTATACGGTGTTAGAAATCTTGAACAAGCCGGACGTGAATATCTCTACTATAGAAGATCCAATTGAGTACCAGATGCCGCGGGTCAACCAGACGCAGGTCAAGCCGGAGATCGGTCTCACTTTTGGCTCTGGTCTCCGGGCTCTGGTCCGCCAAGATCCGGATATTATCATGGTGGGTGAGATCAGAGATAAGGAGACAGCCGGCTTGGCAATCAATGCCGCGCTCACTGGTCATCTCGTCTTATCCACCCTCCACACTAATAGTGCCGCTGGCGCGATCCCCAGATTGCTAGACATGGGCGCAGAGCCGTTCTTGCTTGTTTCTACTATCAATATTATTGTGGCGCAGAGACTGGTGCGGCGACTGGAGACAGGAAAAGAGAAGTATTTGCTCAGCGCGGCGGAACTCAAGAAGTTGGGTCAGCATGTTGACCTAGACCGCATTCTCAAATTATTGAAAGAGGAAAAGATTGTGGCGCCAGGTGCGGATTGGAAAAATATCTCGTTCTACAAGCCCAAGCCCAGTGCCGAGAGCGCGGACGGCTACAAGGGCCGCATTGGCATCCACGAGGTGCTCAAGATGAGTCCGGCGATTAAAGAACTGGTGATGAAGGGCGCGACAACAGCGCAGATTGAGGAGCAGGCCAAGCAGGAGGGGATGGCCACCATGCTGGAGGACGGCATCTTCCAGGCCGTGCAGGGGACGACGACGATTGAGGAGGTACTGAGAGTGGTGAGCGAATAGTTGTGTTCTAATTACGGCTAACTAGAGCCGTATTCTGGCGTGTCAAGCTTGACGAGTGTGTTGTATTGCAGGAAACGCTTGACAAGTATAGCCAGTTTGGTGTACACTGTAGAGAGTAAATAACTGCAGTTGGGATGGTCTCAACTCGCAAAACAGAACCTTGATTTGTGAAAGGATGAAGAGATGAGCGCAAATACGGCCCCTATTACTTTTGGCAAGATTACACTCGGTTCTTTGATTGGGTGTTTGCTGGCGGCCTCCGCGTCTTTCGCCGTTGTTGGGTTTGTGTTGGATCATGTTCGGTCCGCAGATGCCAAGACTGCAGACGCCAAGAGCGCCGAGGTGGCGAGTCCAAGCATCTGGACTGTTTCCGGTCCCTTTGAGGCTCGCGGCGAACGAGGTGTGGCAGATTATTTTCTTCTGGAACATCCCACTCTCGGTCGCCGGCAGGTGAGGTGTGAAGAGATTGTGACTACCCCAGGAGGCGAGGTTCCTCACGCTGTGGAGGTCATAGGAAGCAAAGATTGGTACGAAGCTTCCTATTGGCCAGTGTTGTGGAAGAAAAAGTAGTCGGTTGTCCAATTCAGTGATCACCGCCCCATGTTGCAAGACATGTGGGCGGTTTCTTTTTGCTCAAAAAATTTTATTTTCTGTTAGAATTAAGGGAGCATTTTCTAACAAGATGAAATATTCTTATAAAGCGGCACGGGCGGATGGCACAGTGGCAAGCGGCGAGCGCGAGGCGCCGGATCGTTATGCGCTGGCGCGGGAACTGCGCGGCGAGGGGCTGACGGTTACGCAGGTCAAACTGCTGGATGAATTGGGGGAGAAGCATCGGCTCCACTTCCAGAACCCGTTTGGCAAAGTGAGGGTGAAAGATAAAATTGTTTTTGCTTCTTCACTCTCGGCAATGATTGGTGCGGGCCTCTCACTCTCGCGGGCGCTCTCGGTGCTGGAGCGCCAGGTGGCGAATCAGAAGTTTAAGCAGATCATCGCCGGCTTGAGCCAGAGAGTGAACGGCGGCGAGCCGCTCAGCGCGGCCATGGCTTCTTATCCAGAGACTTTTCCACCCGTCTTCATTGCCATGGTGGGCGCGGGGGAGGAGAGCGGCAAACTGGCCGACTCGCTGGAGATTGTCCGCGCGCAACTCCAGAAGAGTTATGAACTGAGGCGCAAGGTGAAAGGCGCGATGATTTATCCGGCGATCATTGTGGTGGTGATTATTGCGATTGGTATCCTGATGATGATCTTCCTCGTCCCCAATCTCACCTCGCTCTTCCGCGATCTGGAGGTAGAGTTGCCAGTTTCTACGCAGATCGTGATTGCTGTGAGCGACTTCCTCACCAATCACACGCTCAGCTTTTTGGCTGGCTTAATAATTGCGCTGGGCGGACTCTGGCGCTTGGCGCGCACCACCAGCGGCCGCCTGCTCCTCACCAGGCTCTGGCTGCACCTGCCCGCGATCAAGAATATTATCAAGAATCTCAATTCTGCGATCACCATGCGCACGCTCTCTTCGCTCGTCTCCTCCGGTGTGAGCATGCTGGAGGCGTTGGCGATCACCGGCAAAGTGCTCCAGAATCCGTTTTATCAAGAGGTGATGGCCCAGGCAGTTATCTCTGTGGGCAAGGGCGCGCCGCTCTCGGGCTCGTTTAAGGATCGTGGAGATCTCTACCCGGTGCTGGTGGGCGAGATGACGGAGGTGGGCGAGGAGACCGGCAACTTGCCCGGCATGCTCTTAAAGGGCGCCACTTTTTTTGAAGATGAGGTGGAACAGGCTACCAAGAATCTCTCCACCATCATTGAGCCGGCACTGATGGTGCTGATCGGCGCGGCTGTGGGCTTCTTTGCCGTCTCCATGCTTGGGCCGATGTACTCACTAAGCGATGCGATTTAATTTCATGAAGCAATCAGGCTTTAGTCTAATAGAAATAGTTATAGTGTTGGGCATCTTAGTGCTGATCAGCGCTTTTCTCGTCTCACCATTCGCCAATTTCCGCAATACTCAGATCTTGCAAGTTAGCGTGGAAGACGTGCTCTCAACGCTCAATAAAGCGCGCACTCAGACGCTGGCCGGCCACGGCGACTCGGCCTATAGCGTGCGTTTAGAGACCAATCGCGTTGTGCTCTTCCCCGGAGAGACTTATAGCGCTAACGATCCCAATAATCAGGTTGTTAATCTGCACTCGCTGGTGAATATCAGCAATATCAGTTTATCTGGCGGTGGCAGTAGCGTAGTCTTCCGCCGACTCACAGGCGCCACCACCAAGACGGGTACAATCACACTGAGCCTAGCCAGTGACTCTAGTGTAAATAAAGTCATCACTATCCCCGCTACTGGCATCGCTTGGTCAAACTAATTTTGCTAAAATTATCCTCAAGATGTCACAGCGCGGCTTTGGCCTACTGGAGATAGTGATTGGCACCAGCATTATTTTTGTTTTTTTCTTTGCTCTCATGGGTGCGCTAACTTCCGGCATCCGTCTCAACGAGCGTAACTTGCGCGCCACCCGGGCCTCTTTTCTCCTCACCGAGGGAGTAGAAGCGGCTAAGATGCTCCGTGCCAGCGGCTGGAGTGCCAATATCGCATCGCTCAATAGCAATACCGCTTATTCCCTAGAGTGGACTGGCACGGCTTGGCGTCCAACCACCACCATCGCCTTAGTAGATAACCGCTACGAGCGTCGTCTCCACTTCCACTCTGCCTATCGTGACGGCAGTCAGGATCTTGCCAGCTCTGGCACCATAGACCCAGGCACGCGGAGACTGGTGGTGAGTGTCTCTTGGCTAGAGAATAATGCGACTACCACAGCCACGACCACTACTTATCTCACTAATTTGTTCAATAACTAGCCATGACATCTCGCTCCACACACAAGCGCGCCGGTTACACCCTCATTGAGATGATTATCTATGTGGCCGTCTTGAGCTTGCTGGCTTCTGTATTGTTCGCCAGCATCATCATGGTGATCCAGTCTTTTGCCCGTGTCCGTGCCGTGCGCGACCTGGCCGAGAGTGGCCGCGGCGCGCTGGAGCGGGTTACTTACGAGATCCGCCGCGCTAGCGCTATCAATGATGCTGGTAGCGTGTTTAATAATCCAGCCGGCCAGCTCCAGCTGGCCACCACCAATGATGCTGGCGAGGCAACGACTATTACGTTTGGCCTCAGCGCCGGCAATCTCACTTTGCAAGAGGGCGTGAGCGCTCCGGTCAACTTGCTCTCTGGGCACATCTCAGTGAGTAGCTTCACTCTTGCCAAGTGGGCCACCAGCACCGCTGGCGCGGTAAAAGTGGAATTAGCTCTGAGTGATGACCGCTTGGCCGGTGCTACGCCGGTGATGTTCCGTACTACCGCGGTCTCGCGCGGCAGTTACTGATTAATATTTTATGACTAAAACTAGAACTCAATCTGGTCAAACACTCTTAATGATAGTGATGCTCTTTATGCTCGCCTCGCTGGGCGTGGTTACTGGTCTGGTGGGGCCGGTGGTCCGGGCGAGCCAGAATAGCGCGGAGTTGCTCACTGCCAATCGCAACTATTACGCGGTGGAAGCGGGGACAGAAGATGTGCTCTACCGTTTGCTCTCCGGTAAAACAGTTTCTAATACAGAGAATCTGACAATTGATAATACTACTGTCGTGACAACTATCACAGATAGCTTAGGGGGCAAGACAGTGAACACTGTTGGCAGTAATAATAATACCGTCCGCAAGGTAGAGGCGCGGGTGAGCACTGGTGAGGGTGTAGCTTTCACTTATGCTATGCAGGCTGGCAATGGCGGCTTTGATATCAGCGGCGGCTCAACGATCAATGGCAATGTCTATGCCAACGGCAATATCACTGGCAATAGCGGCACAATTACCGGCCACGCCACTGCGGCTAATAGCGCGCCCTTGGTGGCCGACCAGGCCAATGCTAGCCCTGCCACGCCCAGCAATAATTTAATTTTTGGTAATAGCTCCGGCACGCAAGACTTGGCGCAGAGCTTCCAGGTCGCCAACACCGCGCCGCTGAACAAGGTGCGATTCTATCTCCAGCGCACGGCCACTGCTCCGGGCAATCTCACTATCCGTTTAGTATCTGATAATAACGGCTCGCCAGCTAGCAACACCGTTGATTCTGTCACGCTGGTAGCGAGCTCCGTACCCACAGCCTATGGCTGGGTTGAAGTGAGCTTCAGTGGCTATGTCCAGTTGGAAGCGGGGACCACTTATTGGCTGGTGCTAGATGGCGGCAATAACTCCACCCGGTACTACACCATTGGCGCTAATAATACTTACGCTAGCGGCGTGGCCAAGACTGGCCAGTTCAATGGCAGTTGGGGCAACACCTCGCCCTCAGGCTTGGATGCTTATTTTGAAGTCTATACCGGCGGACTAACTTCTCAGATCTTTGGCACCGGCGGCTCGCAGTGGTATCAGCCGCTGGCGGTCAATGGCGATAGCTGGGCGCACACCGTTTCTCAGACTAACACTAGCGGCACTATCTATTGCCAGGTTGGTATCTATAACGCTGGCGGCAAGACTTGCAATACTTCTCGCCCCGATCCCACGCCGCAAGGCTTCACAATCGGCGATAATCAGATCCAGGGCTGGAAAGATGACGTGACCAGTGCGCTCACTGGCGGCTGGACTTATTACGGCAATCTCACAATTGGCTGGCAGGGGACCACCACCACGGCCTTGCGCCGAGTGGAGGGCAACTTAACGGTGAACGGCGGCGGCGTAGCCGACTTGGGCGCTCTGGAGGTGACAGGCAATGTAACAGTCAGCGGCGGCGGCAGGCTCAAGGCCGGGCCGCTCAAGGTGGGTGGCGCGCTTAACGTGGGCTCTAATGGCTTTACTATTGAGGACACCGTCTGGGTGGTAGGCAATATTGTGGTGAGTAGCGGTGCTTCCATCAGCTTAGATTCCAGCTATGGCTCGGATAGCGGCGTTGTGGTCTCTGACGGACGCCTAGACTTGACCGGTGGCGGCGTCTTCTCCGGATCTGGTACTACCGGCAGTTATCCAATTGTGGTTACTACTAGCCGTTGCCCGGCGGATGCCTCTTGCTCAGGCGCTAACGCCATCACCCAGAGCGGCGGCTCGGGTGCGGTTGTGCTAGTGGCTCCTTATGGTACGCTTAGCGCCAGTGGCGGCACCAGCGCCAGGGCGATGACAGCCTACAAGGTGATGATCAGCGGCGGTGGTTCGGTCACTTATGATTCCGGCTTGGCTGATATCAGTCTCTCTAGCGGCCCCTCTGGCGGATTTAATATTGAAAGTTGGAAAGAAGTAGAATAATTTGATGAAGAAAATCATTGTCGCCAACTGGAAGCTTAATCCCGATTCGCCTCGCGAGGCGCGGGAGTTATTCTTGAAGATTAAACGCACGGTATCTAAGCTGAAGCGCGTAGAGACTATAATTTGCCCGCCGGCTATTTTTCTGCCTGGTCTGGAGAAGGCGCGAGGGGCGGCCAAGAACTTGGCACTGGGCGGACAGGACGCCTTCCCGGCCCTAGACGGCGCTTGGACGGGGCAAATTAGTCCGGCGATGATCCGGAAGAGCGGTGCGCGTTACTTGATCTTGGGTCACTCCGAGAAGCGCGCGCTTGGTGAGAGTAACGAAGTGGTTAACCAAAAGCTTAAGCTCGCTCTGGCCCAGGGTCTAAAAGTAATCTTGTGCGTGGGTGAGCAGACTCGGGACGCGCAGGGGCATTATTTGCAGACGATCAAAACGCAATTATTAACAGCATTAGAGAAGGTGCCACGGAAGCTCGGCTCGCAGATCATCATTGCCTACGAGCCAGTCTGGGCGATTGGTGATGCGGCAAAATTTGCAGACACTCCAGCGGGTTTCCTAGAACAAGCAATCTATATCAGGAAAATCTTGAGTATTTGGATTGAACAAAAAGCGGCGATGCAGGTGCCGGTGCTCTACGGCGGCTCGGTGGATGCCAAGAACGCGCTCGGCTTCCTTGCTGATGGACAAGCGGACGGCTTGCTGGTGGGTCGTTCTTCGCTCCGGGCTGATATCTTTGGCGAGATTTTAAAATTAGCTGATGCGCTGGCTTAGCAATATCTCGGATAGTGAGCTGGCAGGCAAGCGCGTGCTCTTACGCTTGGACTTGAACGTGCCAGTGATCACCAGTCCGAGCGGTGCGGTGGAGATCAGGGATGATTTCCGGATCAAAAACAGTCTGCCGACTATCAAAAAATTGCAAGACGCTGGTGCTAAGATTACGGTGCTGGCGCACTTGGGCGAGAAAGGCGCGAGCATTAAGCCAGTCGCAGAATATCTGAAAAGTTTGGTAACGGGGGAAATAGAAGTGTTAGAAAATCTGAGATTAGATCCGGGTGAAGAGAATAATTCGCCAGATTTTGCAGAGAAATTAGCCGCGCGCGCGGATTATTATATCAACGAGGCTTTTTCTGCTTCCCACCGAGAGCATGCGAGTATTGTGGGCTTGCCAGCGCGTTTGCCCAGCGCGGCGGGCTTGGAGTTCCAGCAGGAAGTGGCGCATCTCTCGGCGCTGGTCAATCCCACTCAGCCGCTACTCGTGATAATCGGTGGAGCAAAGTTTGGCACCAAATTGCCGCTGGTGCGGAAGTTCTTGAATATTGCTGATAAAATCTTCATCGCTGGCGCGCTGGCGCATCCGTTATTTAAATTAAAAGGCTACGAAATTGGTCAATCTCTTTGCGACGAGAGCGCCGGTGATCTCTCTGATCTCGCTAATCATCCAAAAATTATCTTACCCAGCGAGGTGCTGGTAGCAGAAAATGGGAAAACTTACGCCACCACTCCAGACAGAGTAACAAAAGAGGGGAAGATTGTTGACGCTGGCCCGCGCGCGCTGGCTGACTTAGGGAATTTAGTAAAAAATAGCCGGACGATACTCTGGAATGGGCCGCTGGGCAACTATGAGCAAGGCTACGGCGAGCCAACTCGCGAGCTGGCTAAGCTGGTTGCCTCAAGCGAGGCCGAGAGCGTAGTCGGCGGCGGCGACACCATTGCGGCCATAGAGAGCTTAAATATTTTTGAGCAATTTACATTTGTTTCCACTGCCGGCGGTGCGATGCTGGATTATCTCGCTAATGGCACTTTGCCAGGGATTGAGGCGCTGGAAGAGAGTGAGAAGAAGTTTATAGTTCACCCCTAATCTTCTCCGCATTCCCCGCAAAGTCCATTTTGTCTCCGCTCTCGGCGCGCGGATCGGGGAAGATCCAGATGTGGGCGTGCGGCACGTCCTCGCCGGTTACCCGACTCCAGACGCCTTCTTGCCGGAAAGCTTTCTGTTGCGCGCGGGCTATCTTGCTCACTACTTCAAAATATTCACCCACATTTGGCACGTCCCAGACCCAGCGATGGTGAACTTTCGGTATCACCTGCACGTGGCCGGCTGATCGGGGATTGATATCCATAAACGCGAGAAAATCCTCATCTTCATAGACAATCTCAGCTGGAATCTGTTTATTGACGATTTTGCAAAAGATGCAGTTTGGGTCGGAGGCGCTTAACATGCCATAATGCTAGCTCATGTCGGAAGATTTGTTAAATCAGCTCTTGCTGGCGCGCGGACTGGAGACGCCGGAACAGCGCGAGCAATTCCTCCAGCCTAGCTACGCCCGCGATATTGCCGATCCGTTTTTATTATCCGGCATGGAGCAAGCGGTGGCGAGAGTTCTGCAGGCAATTAAAAATACAGAGAAGATAATAATTTTTGCGGATTATGACGCTGACGGCGTGCCAGGCGCGGCTGTGCTCGCTGAATTTTTTAGGAAAATAAAATTTAGTAATTTTGAAGTTTATATTCCCAATAGACACACGGAAGATTACGGCCTGATGGAGAAGAGTGTGCGGGAATTTGCGGCTAATCAGGCTAAGCTGATCATTACTATAGATTGCGGGATTAGTAATTTTGCAGAAGTAAAATTAGCGAATGAGCTTGGTCTAGACGTGATTATCACTGACCACCATCTTCCACCACCGGTTTTGCCAGGGGCTCTTGCGATTGTGAATCCTAAAGTGGGGAGTGAGAATTATCCCGACAAGATGCTCTGTGGCGCGGGAGTGATTTTTAAGCTAGTCCAGGCGCTAATCGCGCGTGGCGATTTTAATTTAGATAAAAATTGGGAGAAAACACTATTAGATCTAGTAGCTATTGCAACTATCTCTGATCGTGTGCCACTGCTGGCCGAGAACCGCGCACTGGCTAAATTTGGCTTGCTGATCCTCCAGCGCACGCCGCGGCCCGGTTTGCTCGCGCTCTTGCAGGCTGGCAAGATCAAGCAGAAGTACATTACAGAAGATGATATCGGCTATATGCTGGCGCCAAGATTGAATGCGGCAAGCAGGATGAGTCACGCTTCAGAAGCTTATTTTCTCTTAACGACCAAGAATCCGGCCGAGGCGCAAGCAATGGCGGCGCATCTGGAAAATAAAAATAGCGAACGGAAAAAATTAGTGGAGGGTATTATGCAAACAGCAGAGTCTAAAATACCTGCAGATGATCTACCAGAGCTGATTGTGTTGGGAGATAAAACTTGGTCGCCGGGTGTGCTGGGCTTGGCGGCAAGTAAATTGGTAGAAAAATTCTCGCGCCCTGTTTTCCTCTGGGGTGGCAATAATGGCGAAGTAAAAGGCTCCTGCCGCTCAGACGGCACTATCAATCTTGTGGAACTAATGCGCGCGGTGAACAGAGATGATCCGCCAGCTGGCGGATTCTTCAGTAACCTGGGCGGCCATGCCATGGCTGGCGGCTTCTCGCTCGCGGCGGCAAAAGTGGCAGAATTAGAGCAGAAGTTGCTGGAGGCTCACGCGCAGGCAGAGAAATTGGAACCGGAAGCAGAAAATAAGTTTGACGCGGCTATCTCTATTGATGAAGTAGACGAGCGCGCCTGGCGGCTGCTAGAGCAACTCGCGCCATTTGGCCCCGGCAATCCCAAACCAATTTTCTATCTGCCGAATATAGAAATTGCTCAGGCCAGGACCTTTGGCAACGGCGGCATCCACCTGGAGTTGAGCTTTAAGAAAAGCAATCCGCCATCCGCCGGCTGGCGGAGCGGAGAAAAAGTCTGCGCCGTAGGCTTCTTCACCAGTTCTAGCAAGTTTAAAGATGTGAAGTTAACAGCGGGGAGCAAGATCAATCTCTATGCCACGCTGGAGAAGTCGTTCTTTAAAGCTAATCCGGAAATCAGGTTGCGGATAGTGGATATTGTGGCTCAGTAGAGCCCTGTTTTGCCAGAACAGGGGAAAGCACTTGACTTTTAAACTCGTTTGGTATATAATAGGGGCTGCTAGAGCGTTTCTAGCTCTTTGAGAACGAGAACCCGTTTTTTGGCTAAACTGCCAAGAGGTGCAGAAATGATTTTTACGGAAAAATATCCACCGATTTCACCTGGGACACGTGTCAAGACGATCCAAGAAGACAAAAGGGTCATCCAGAGTTATGGAGGAAAAAGAGAAAGTGTGCAATGGGGTGTTGAGGGTGAGGTGCTCTGTCATTCCGATTGTCATGGGCTTTGTTATTATGTCAGGCACGATGACGGAAGGTCTGTCACATACGCTTGGTATGAGCCGACAGAACTGAAAGTTATCACTGACGAGAGGTGATCTGCTTTAAGTGTTCACCAACAGCGCCGTCCCAAATCTGGGTACGGCGCTTTTTTCTTTGCCTCAAAAACTTTTCTCGCTTAGAATGGAGGGACGAAAAAATGACTAAAATTATCTTACACACAGACGGCGGTGCGCGGGGGAATCCGGGACCAGCGGGGGCTGGGGTTGCTATTTTAGATGAGAAAAGTGCAGTTTTACAGACAGCAAAAAAATTTCTGGGTGAAGAATTGACTAATAATGAGGCAGAATATCAGGCACTGCTCTTTGGTTTGCAGACGTTCTGGGAGTTTTTTAAAGAAAAAACCGAGCTTAAAAATTTAAGTTTAGAAGTCAAATTAGATAGCGAGCTGGTGGTCAAGCAATTGCGCGGCGAATATAAGATTAAAGAAGTCAGATTGCAGGCGCTGGCGGCAGAAGTGAAGGCGGTGATCAATTATCTGGGTTTGGCGAGTCTTACCTTCACCCACGTGCGGCGGGAGGAGAATAAACTCGCTGATCAATTAGCTAACGAGGCGATGGACGCGCGATGACGCGGCGGGCCGGGTTCTTCTTATTTTTCTTTGCTGGCATTGGACTGGGGTCGGGTCTCGGCTGGGGCTGGGCGGGCGTAGTTTATTTTCTGCTCATCAGCGCGGGTTTATTTGCCGTCTCGCGCTCGCGGCCAGCAGAGCGCCGAGCGCTACTGATTAGCTTTTCTATTTTTAGCCTCGCTCTGGCATTGGGACTAGCGCGGGTTAATTTTGCTAATTTTGGCACTGCTAGCGAGAGTGATTTGAGTGAAAAGATTGGCTCGGAGATAGAGCTGACGGGGATGATCTCCGGCGAGCCGGACGAGCGCGAGGAGAGCGTGCGGCTCACTTTCTCGCCAGATGATTTAACAGAAAAAGTTCTGATAGTAACCGGCAAGTATCCAGCGCGCGTCTATGGCGAGCGTTTGCGGGTTACTGGCAAGCTGGAGCGGCCGGAGAACTTTGAAACCGATGCCGGCCGGCAATTTGATTATATTAATTATCTTAGTAAAGATGAGATCTACTACATCATCCGCCAGCCTAGATTAGAATCGCTTGGCTTGGATAATTCCGTGCTTGTAAAGACACGCCGCGCGCTCTTCACTTTTAAACAAGCTTTCCTCGCCAAGCTCACACGCACCTTGCCCGAGCCGCATGCGGCGCTCTTGGGTGGCGTGACGATTGGCGCGCGGCGGGGGATGCCGGAGCTGTGGCAGGAGCGCTTCCGCACCGCCGGACTCTCGCACATTGTTGTTCTCTCTGGTTATAACATAACGATAGTTGCCGAGATGATGTTAAAAGCTCTGTCCTTCCTACCCGCACTCGCCGCCACGCTGGCTGGTGCCGCGAGCGTGGTGGTCTTCACGCTTGCTACCGGCGCCAGTTCCACCACCGTGCGCGCGTCTATCATGGCGCTGGTGGCACTGCTGGCGCGGGCCACTGGCCGAGTGTATCAGTCACTGGATGCGCTCTTGCTGGCCGCCTTCTGCATGATCATTTACCAGCCTAAAGTTTTGCTCTTTGATCTCAGCTTCCAGCTCTCGTTCCTGGCCACTTGGGGGATCATTGTTGGCCCGCCGCTCATCCGGCCTTATCTTGGCTGGATTACGGAACGCCTCAGCTTCCGTGAGTTAGTAGTCAGCACGCTCTCTGCGCAAATTGCTGTCTTGCCTTGGATCCTCTATAAAATCGGTCAGCTCTCGTTTGTCGCTCTGCCCACTAACTTGCTAGTGCTCACCTTTGTGCCGTTCGCCATGTTCTTGGGTTTCTTTGTTGCCCTCGCCGGATTCTTAAATTATTTCCTCTCGTTGCCGTTTGCTTATCTGGCTTATATCTTGCTCGCATACATCCTGGCTATAACCAAATTTGCCGCCGCTCTGCCTTATGCGGCGGTTTACTTGCGCTATTTCCCGCTCTGGCTCACGCTTCTGGTTTATTTTTTCTTCATCTGGTTCTGGCAAAGACGGGAAAATCAGGCAAAAAAACAGGCACGCGCACACCGGTGAGGTGATTGCGTGCCCTGGTTCAGCGATCTCCACTCGGGCCGAGGTGGTGGAGAATTGAAAGGGGGTTCTCCGTAGATCGCCAACCGTTTACCAGCCTATATTAAGTATTATAATCTGTCAAAGATGTCTACACTCTGGCGCAAAGCAAGATGGTTCCTGCTCGGTTTTATTCTGGTTTCTAGTTTACTCACTTGGCGAGCGGTTTTTAGTTATAATCAGCAGGATTATCTCACTCTGGCAGTGTTAGATATAGGCCAGGGCGATGCGATTTTTATTGAAGATAGAGCGGGGCATCAGATCCTGATAGACGGCGGGCCGGGGAGTGCTATCCTCTCAGCTTTACCAGAGCTGATGGACTTCTCTGATCGCCACATTGATCTATTGATCGTTTCTCATCCGCATGCTGATCACTTGTCTGGCTTGGTGGAGATCTTGAAGCGCTATGAAGTTGATGCGGTGTTGGAGGCTGGGGCAATCTACGACAGCGCGCTCTTCCGCGAGTGGCAGCGCTTAATTGCGGAAAAGGAGATAACGCATATCATCGCCCAGCGCGGCGAGCGGGTTAAATTAGCTGGTGGCGATGTGTTGGAGATCATCGCGCCGTTCCAGAATTGGGGAGGAGTGGAGGCTAAAGAGATCCACGATAGCATGGTGGTGGCACGGCTCTGGGCGGCAGGCTCTAGTGTGGCGATGCTCACTGGTGACGCAGAGGTGAGTGTGGAAGCGGAGTTGATTAAAACAGGTGAGAATTTAAATTCTAAAATATTAAAAGTCGGCCATCACGGCTCTAAGACTTCTACTTCTGAGAGTTTTCTCACAGCAGTGGCGCCGGAGGTGGCTCTGATTTCCGTTGGTAATCCAAATAGATATGGCCACCCATATCCGGGAACTCTGGAGAGGTTAGAACAATTTGGCGTGCCAGCCTTGCGCACAGATCAAGAGGGGACTATTATTTTTAAGATAAACGGGGAAACAGGAGAGATTAGGCAGCAAACTTGAGTTGCTTGCCGGCCTTGATGCACTTGGCGCAGAGACGGACGCGCTTGCCCTCGCCGGTGCGAGTCCACTGGAGATTGGGGTAACGCCGCACCTTGCCGGTGGGGTTGAACTTGGTGGCGCGGATGCGGTTGGAGTAACCGCCGCCCACGGCCGAACTGCGCTGACAGGTTAAACAAGCTTTCATATGAAGTAGCTGAGATGGTATCATAATATCCAGATTATGCAAGCACTGGATCCAGTTTTCCTCATCATCATTCTCATCATCTCGGTGGTGCTCCACGAGGTCTCTCATGGCTACGTGGCAGATATGCTTGGCGACCCTACTGCTCGTCGGGCTGGTCGGCTCACGCTCAATCCCATCTCTCACCTAGACTGGTTTGGCTCGGTCCTTGTACCCTTCCTGCTCTACCTCCTGCCAGGTGGTCTAATGTTCGGCTGGGCCAAGCCAGTGCCTTATAATCCTTATAATCTCCGCGGCGGCCGCTGGGGTCCGGCCTATGTGGCTCTGGCTGGACCGGCTTCCAACTTGCTTATCGCGCTCATCTTTGGCCTCCTGCTCCGTTTTGGCCTCCTACCCGTAACAGCCGTCTCACTGGTTTCCGTCCTAGTGCGCATTAACCTGATGCTGGCTGTCTTCAATCTCATCCCCATCGCCCCGCTGGATGGCTCTAAAGTGCTTTTTGCTGTCCTGCCCAATTCGCTGGCTTGGCTGGAAGAGTGGTGGGTGCGTCACCAGCTCTTGATCCTGGTCGTCTTGCTCTGGCTGCTGATGAGTACCAGCTTCTTGGAGCGGGCCGTTTTTGGCTTATTTTCCCTAATCACTTAGCCCCTTGACAAGTTCTACCCATTTGCTATAATAGGGGTTGCTAGAGTGTTTCTAGCTCTTTGAGAACAAGAACCCGTTTTTTTTGGCTAAAAATATAGCCAGAAGGAGAAGAGGAAATGAGGATCTTGATTGTGATATGGGTCGTGGGTCTGGCATTGCTCACCGGTTGTGATCCGCCTGAAGAAGGGGGCGGTGCGTTGCGGAAAACGAATCAGGCCCAAGTCATTGATCTTTCTGTCTGTCGGACAGTAGGGAATCACACATATATCCCTATCAAGAAGTGTGGTTTCAGCCCGGATGACATCCACGAAGAGATCCTCCAGATTCTCCAAGCCTTCGAGCAGAGACACCTAGATTGGGTTGTGATTAGCTGGGCTACAGAGGCCAATCATAATTCTCATTCATACCCGGCGAACACTTATGGTCTGTGGGTCAATCACTTGCCAAGAGAGGAGCTGAGACAGCTCCTCTCTACCAGTCAGCCAGCAGGCTAATCTGGCTCGGCTAGATTCGGCCTCAATCGCGCTACCTCACAAGTAGCGCGATTTTTATTTATTGTGCTAAGCTAGTTGATATGAGAAAGCTGTTTATTAGTTTTGCGGTTTTGAGTTTATTCTTTATTTTTGCAATACCTGCGCGGGCGCAGTCTTCTGTGGATCACACTCAAATCGTTTCTATCTTAGAGCGCTTGGCCAGACTATTGCCGTCTCCTCTACTACCGCCTTCGTCGTCTGGGATCCTGGTGATAGTGAGAGACGAGCCGCCGGCGATCAAGAGCGTGAGCGGTCCGGCAGAGCTGGCGGCGGGGGAGAACGGTAAGTGGTGGATCCGCGTTGCCGATCCCTCAGCCAGTCCGCTAGTCTACAGCGTGCGCTGGGGCGACGATGGCGAGCGCGTCCAGGCTACCAAAGCGCCTTCTTATATCCCGGATGTGAAGTATCAGACCATTGTTTTCAATCACACTTATCGTGATGCTGGAGTTTATCAGATTATCGTCAGCGCCACTGATCAGTTTGGGCAGACGGCCAGCAGAGAGCTAAGTGTTAAGGTGATTTGACACTCTTAGCTAATCTGTTAAGATGAAGCACGCTCGCTAAGGCGGGTATTTTTCTCACTCAATGGCTACTATCAATCAGTTAGTTAAGCGCAAGCGCCAGATCATCCGGCGGAAGAGCAAATCCGTGGCGATGGAGCGCGGCTTCAATACGCTCAAGAACGCTCCGGTCTATTACCCGGCGCCCTTTAAGCGCGGCGTCTGCACGCAGGTCAAGACGACTACGCCCAAGAAGCCGAACTCAGCTATCAGAAAGATCGCCAGGGTTAGACTAACTAACGGCATGGAGGTCACTGCTTATATCCCAGGCATTGGTCACAAACTACAAGAGCACAGCGTGGTGATGATCAGAGGGGGTAGAGTAAAAGACTTGCCCGGCGTGCGTTACCATATTGTGCGCGGCCGGCTGGATGCTGAGGGCGTGGAGAACCGCAAGAAGGGGCGCTCACTCTATGGCGTCAAGCGGCCGAAATAATTTAAAACAAAATGCGTAGGAAGTTAAAGTCTAAGCAAAAGCTCTCGCCTGATTATCGCTATAATTCTACTAAAGTGGCGAAGCTGATTAACTATGTGATGGAGAAGGGTCACAAGCAGATTGCGCGGGACATTGTGTACGGCGCGTTTGATGATATTAAGAAAGATACGAAGAAAGAGCCACTAGAAGTTTTTGACGCCGCTCTGCACAACTCTGGTCCGCTGATGGAGATCAAGACTCGTCGTGTGGGTGGTGCTAACTACCAGATCCCGCACGAGGTCAGCGACGCGCGCAAGCTCACGCTCTCGCTCAGGTGGATCTTGGAGTTTGCCAGAGCCAAGAAAGGCAAGCCAATGCGGCAGAAGTTGGCCGAGGAGATCGTCCTGGCGAGCAAGAACGAGGGCGAGACGATCAAGCGCCGTGAGAACGTCCACAAGATGGCCGAGGCTAACCGCGCTTTTGCCCACTTTGCCCGCAAACCTCAGAGCTAATTTAAATTTTATCTAGATGGCAGATTACCCCATAGACAAAATCCGGAATATTGGCGTTATTGCCCACATTGATGCGGGCAAGACGACTACCAGCGAGCGCATTTTGTTCTACACCGGCATCAGTCACAAGATTGGTGAGGTGCACGAGGGCGACACCGTGATGGACTGGATGGAGCAGGAGCGCGAGCGCGGTATCACCATCACCGCCGCGGCCACCACTGCTTACTGGACACCCACAGATGCGCAGGATAAAGAAAGTAGCAAGATCAAGCTGAATATTATTGATACCCCCGGACACATTGACTTTACTATTGAAGTGAAGAGAAGCTTGAGAGTGCTAGATGGCGCGGTGGTCGTCTTTGATGGCGTGGCTGGTGTGGAGCCACAGAGCGAGACTAATTGGCGCTACGCTGATGACTATAACGTGCCGCGCATCTGTTTGATTAACAAGCTAGACCGCATGGGCGCCTCGTTTGATAAATCTTTTAATTCTATCCTCAATAGACTCTCGCCCAAGGCAGTTAAATTGCAATTGCCAGACGGTCACGAGAGCGAGTTTAAGGGAATCGTAGACTTGTTGACGCGGGAATATGTCACTTTTGAGGGCGAGCGAGGCGAGAAGATCACTAAGAGCAAAGAGATTCCGGCACACTTGAGTGAGGCGGTAGAGAAAGAGCGTGCGATTACTATAGAGAAGATTGTGGAGCAAGACGATGCGGCGATGACAGACTATCTTGAGGGTAAAGAGATACCGCTAGAGCGACTGCGCGCGATCCTGCGCCGGGCGGTGATTGAGAATAAGATTTTTCCAGTTTTTGCCGGTTCAGCACTCAAGAACAAGGGCGTGCAGCTGGTGCTGGATGCCGTGGCTTATTACTTACCATCGCCGCTAGATATCCCGCCAGCCAAGGCGGTAGACCAGAAGACGGGCGAAGAGTTCTTTGTTAAGCCAGACGACAACGAGTCTTTTGCCGCTCTCGCCTTTAAGACAGCGACTGACCCCTTTGTGGGCTCTCTCACTTTCTTCCGTGTCTATTCCGGCAAGCTCACCTCCGGCTCTTATGTGCTTAATGCGCGTACGGGCAATCAAGAGCGCATCAGCCGCATTGTGCGCCTGCACGCCAACGATCGCGAGGAAATTAAAGAAATTTATGCTGGCAATATCGCCGCCGCGGTGGGATTGAAGGATACTAAAACTGGCGACACGCTCTGTAATCCAGATAAGCCCGTCTTGCTGGAGGGTATTGATGTACCCGAGCCGGTGATCTCGCTCCGCATTGAGCCTAAGACTAAAGCTGATCAAGAGAAAATGGGTCTGGCGTTGCGTAAATTATCTGACGAGGATCCGACTTTTAGAATTAAATCTGATGAGGAGACCGGCGAGATGATCATCTCAGGCATGGGCGAGCTCCACTTGGAGATTATTGTAGACCGGATGAAGCGCGAGTTCGGCGTGGATGCCAACGTTGGCCGGCCGCAGGTAGCCTATCGCGAAACTATCACTGGCGAGGCCGAGGCTGAGGGCAAGTACATCAAGCAGTCTGGTGGCCGCGGTCAGTATGGCCATGTGCGTATCAGATTTAAGCCGCTCCAGCCGCTTGATCCCGAGGCTAAGATTGCCAAGAACGTGACGCGTGAGGCACACTTTGAGTTCATCAATTCTATCAAGGGCGGTGTGGTGCCACAGGAGTTCATTACTCCGGTGGAGAAGGGCTTGCGCGAGGCGCTGGAGCGCGGCGTGGTGGCCGGCTTCCCCATGGTGGACGTCTCTTGCGAGCTCTACGACGGCTCTTATCACGATGTTGACTCTTCTGAAATGGCTTTCAAAATCGCCGCTTCTATGGCCTTCCAAGAGGGAGCAAAACGCTGCAATCCAGTTTTGCTTGAGCCGATGATGAAGGTAGAGATCACTGTGCCGGAGAAGTTCCTGGGTGATATCACCGGCTCGCTGGCTGGTCGCCGCGGGCAGATTGAAGGCACAGAAGATCGCGGCTTGATCAAAGCTGTCACTGCCCGCGTGCCTCTGGCCGAGATGTTTGGCTACATGACCACACTCCGCTCTATGACTGAGGGACGCGGCAACTTTAATATGGAATTTGATCGTTACGAGATGGTGCCGAGCAACGTGGCGGCCAAGGTTGTGGAGACGAGGAAGTAGTACAGCAACTCCCAACTCCAAGATTCAAAAAAATAACCCCGAGCAGACGGATTGTCTGCCCGGGGTTTGCTGGTTTTGCGCCCAGCTTTGCCAAGTATCAGCCAGCTCGGGCCATACTTTGCTTGACCAGCTTAGTCTCCGGCTCTGCTGGAGACGCGGGGGCTGGTGGCACAATGGGCGCACGCTTGCGTGCTTGGGCGATATCCTTTTTGAGTTTAAGGATAAGGGCGCCGATGACCGAGTTCTGCCTCGTACTATCGTGCCAGCCTGCCTCAAAGGCCTGATCGTGAAGTGCCGAATCGGCGCCCTCAATCAGCATACTGGCCCGGGTGCGGACCCGGCTTACCCCTTGGGTGGCGCCAAGGGCGGCACCGGAGCGCGCGTCATAGCCGCTCAGCACATACTTAATCTGGTAGGGGATCCCGATCGTCAATTGTTCCAGCTCGGCGGGCTCGTAGATATCCAGTATCTGCACCACCAGCTTGGCTCGTCGCGGGTCGGTCTCAGACCAAGCCAGATCGTCCTTGATTGCTCTGCTCAAATTGCTCTGTATCAGAGTACAGAGCTTGTCGGGGGCATAGGGTAACCCAGAACTAGCCTGGACTCCTGCCACCTCCAGCGATTGGTAACCCGAGAGCGAGAGGTTGCTCTCTGGCCCGCAACCGCTGACCAGGGCCACATAGGCCACTACCGCCCAAGCGATCCGTGCAATCTTCATGTTTCATCCTCCAGAAAAAGGGAAAAGAAGTGAAAGGAACTACGAACTAACGCCAATTACATCATAGCCCAGTTTCTTTTTTCTGGCTACCTGTTTGTGTTATAGTTTGGGTATTATGAAAAATGCAAAATCCGGATTCACTATGCTGTCCCTCACCGTTCTGGTGGTCGTTGTTGCTCTAATTGCTGGCAGTGCCTATCTCTACACCAAGCCAGAAGAAGAGATAATTCCTGTCTCGCCAATAGATGGCGAAGTGAGCGAGGGAGAGGAAGGAGGGACTCAGATCGCTTGCACCATGGACGCTAGGCAGTGCCCGGACGGCTCTTATGTCGGACGTGTTGGGCCAAAATGCGAGTTTGCAGATTGTCCAAGTACTCCTTCTGTCAATTTGACCACGCGTGTCTCGGATGAGCAGATGATCGGTGCGGCAATCAGCCGATGGCCACCCCAGGAGTTCAGAAACAGTGCACAAGTCAAACAGATTTATCGTGGCGACCTAAATCGTGATGGTTTCGCTGATGCTATTGTTTCGGTTTTTGGTTGCGGCGCCTCTTGTGGCGAGGCGACATTCCTCATCATTGATGATGGTGGCTTACCCAAGCTCTTGCCGCCTGCACCCATACTTATTAAAGGTTATGGCTATGAAGATCCTGGCATAAGGGTGGTATCGATCAAGGACGGGATTATCACGGTCAACAACACAAAGAGTGGACAGTTTACTGGTGTGGTTAGCAAATATAGACTGGAAGGGGAGACAGTCGCTGAGGTTGAGTGATATTTGACTCTCTTCCCAGCCTCTGCTAGTATATGCCCACGCGTTTGCGCGGTAGTTTTTCGCTCTCGCTTTAGAAAAATATTATAAATTATTAGTTATTTAGTAAAAATTTAATTTTATGGCAGAAACATTTGATCGTTCCAAGCCACACGTCAATGTGGGCACCATCGGCCACGTTGACCACGGCAAGACAACCCTCACGGCGAGCATTCTCCATGTACTTGATCTTAATAAAGATAAAGGCTATGGCGCTCGGGTAGAGGGCATTGACGGTATTGATAACGCTCCGGAAGAGAAAGCGCGTGGCATTACCATTGCGCTCCACCACAGCGAGTACTGGACTCCCAAGCGTCACTACGCGCACATTGATGCTCCTGGTCACGCTGACTATATCAAGAACATGATCACCGGTGCCGCCCAGATGGATGGCGCTGTGATCGTTGTAGCCGCAACTGATGGCGTGATGCCTCAGACTCGTGAGCACATCCTGCTGGCTCGCCAAGTGGGCGTGCCTAAGATTGTAGTTTTCCTGAACAAGTGCGACATGGTGGACGATGCTGAGCTGATTGACTTGGTGGAGGCGGAAGTCCGTGAGCTCTTGAGCAAGAACGGCTTTGACGGCGACAATGCGCCGGTAATCCGCGGTTCCGGTCTCAAGGCTCTGGAGGCCAAGAGCGCCAGCGACGAATGGGCGATGAAGGTCTTTGCTCTCATTGAGGCTCTGGATACTTATCTCCCTGATCCGGTCCGCGAGGTTGATAAGCCTTTCCTCATGCCGGTAGAGGATATCTTCTCTATTGAAGGCCGTGGCACGGTAGTGACTGGCCGCATCGAGCGCGGCAAGCTCAAGGTGGGTGAGGAAATTGAGATCGTTGGTCTCAATCCTACCACCAAGACTACGGTGACTGGCATTGAGATGTTTAACAAGCAACTGGACGAGGGTATGGCTGGTGATAACGCCGGTATCCTGCTCCGTGGTACTAAGAAAGAGGACGTGACTCGTGGTCAGGTGCTAGCTAAGACTGGCTCAGTTACTCCGCACACCGACTTTGAGGCCGAAGTGTATATCTTGAAGAAGGAAGAGGGAGGTCGCCACACGCCGTTTCTCTCTGGCTACAAGCCCCAGTTCTATATCCGCACTACTGATGTAACTGGTGAAGTCACTCTTGAGGACGCCAGCAAGATGGTGATGCCGGGCGACACCGTCAAGTTTGTCGTTAAGCTGGTAGCGCCTGTTGCTCTAGAACAGAATCAGCGCTTTGCGATCCGCGAGGGTGGCAAGACGGTGGGTGCCGGTGTGGTAACTAAGATCATTGCTTAATCTTCAATCATGACTGCCGAGACTGCTAAAACTAAGAAGAGTGCCAGTGCGGGCTTGGCGGAGATCCAGAAGATCCGCGTTAGGATCTCGGCTTACGAGTCTAAGATTCTAGACGCCTCAGTCAAGCAGATCATGGACACGGCGATGCGTTACGACGGCACGATAGAGGGACCAATTCCTCTGCCTACCGAGATCAAAAAGTACACGGTTAACCGCGGCGCCTTTGTCCACAAGAACGCGCGTGAGCAGTTTGAGATGCGCGTGCACAAGCGCCTGATTGATATCTTGAACCCGAGCGCCAAGATCATTGAGAGCATGAGCAATCTCACGCTCCCATCTGGCGTCAATATTGATCTCAAGATGATGTAGCGCTAGATCCGCTTGAGTGAACAGAAATAAAATTATGAAGTTTATTATTGGCCAAAAAGTGAAGATGACGCAGGTGTTTGATAGCACCGGCAAGACGACGCCAGCTACCTTGGTAGCCAGCGCGCCGTTGAGCGTGCGTCAGATCAAGACTGCTAGCCGCGATGGTTATGAGGCTGTACAGCTGGGTGGCCAGGTTGGCCGCAAGCGCGAGACACGCCGCGAATATCGCCTCAATGATGGCGAAGCAATGCCTGAGATCAAGCCGGGGGATGCGGTGAGTGTAGCCGTCTTTGCGCCTGGTGACACAGTGCGGGTGAGCGGTGTGAGTAAGGGTAAGGGCTTCCAGGGTGTGGTCAAGCGCCACGGCTTTGGCGGCGGTCGCCGGACTCATGGACAGAAGCACAGCGAGCGCGAGCCAGGCTCTATTGGTGGCGGAGGGCGCGCCGGTGGCCGGGTGGCCAAGGGTATGCGCATGGCCGGCCGGATGGGTGGCGACAGGATTACAGTCAAGAATCTCAAGATTGTTGCCGTTGATGCTGATAATAATCAGTTGCTAGTCAGTGGCGCGATCCCCGGCCGCCGCGGGACGCTAATAGAAATCTATGGAAGCTAAAGTCTATAATCAGGAAGGTAAAGAGTCTGGGACAACTACTCTGCCGGAGAGCATCTTTGGTCTGCCATGGAACGCTGATCTGGTGCATCAGGTGGTGGTAGGGATGCAGTCTAACGCGCGCCAGAACACCGCCCACAGCAAGGGTCGTGGCGAGGTCCGTGGTGGCGGCAAGAAGCCCTGGCGACAAAAGGGGACTGGCCGCGCTCGCCATGGTTCCAGCCGCTCGCCGATCTGGCGCGGTGGCGGTGTCACTCATGGTCCCACCAATGAGCGCAACTACACCAAGAAGATCAACAAGAAGATGAAAGTTAAAGCTCTCTATACCGTGCTCTCACAGAAGCAGAGAGATGGCGAGGTTGTCTTGCTAGATGCGCTTAAGTTGAAGGCGGCAAAGACTAAAGAAGCGCAGATCACGCTCAATAAGCTTGCTGGTGTGAAGGGTCTGGAGAAATTGAACTATCGCAAGGGTAGCAGGATGCTCTTGGCGCTCCCGGGTGCAGATGCGGCGCTCTACCGGAGCTTCCGTAACTTGCCCGCTGTGGCAGTGACGGAGATGCGGAACTTGAATCCGGAACTCTTGCTGAATTATCAGTATCTGGTAATCTCCAATCCAGAGCTGAGCCTGCCGGTGCTTGCTGGTCGTACCAAGTCTAAGACTAAAACCAAAGAAACCAGTGCTAACGCTAAGCCGGTAGCAAAGGCGACTAAACCTAAAGCGAGCAAGACTACTAGTAGCAAGAAGAGTGTTAAATAAACAGCTATGGCCAAGAAGTTAGCAAAAAAGACAGAAGAGCAGAGCAAAGCGACTAGCCCGTCTAATCCGGTGCTGGTGCGACCATTGATGACCGAGAAGGCCAGCCGCGCGGGCGTGCACGTATTTGAGGTTGACCCGAGCGCCAATAAGGCGACTGTGAGCCAAGCAATCCAAGCGGCGTATAAAGTTGCGCCGCGACAGATCAATATCCAGAACCGCGCTGGCAAGCGCGTGTATGTGCGGGGCAAGCTTGGCCGCCGTACCGGGATGAAGAAGGCGATCGTCTACCTCAAACCAGGCGAGACTATTACTACCACTGCCGCTTAAGCATTTTATTTAAACTGAATATGAAGTCCTATCGTCCATATACTCCTAGCCAGCGCCAAGCCAGCACCGTGCCTTATCGCGGTGTGATCACGGCCAGCGAGCCCAAGAAGAGCCTGACCCGCGGCCGCAAGCGCGCGGTGGGCCGCAATCATGCTGGGCGCATTACCACTCGCCACAAGGGTGGCGGCCACAAGCGTCTCTACCGCGAGATTGACTTTAAATACGACAAAATCAATATCACCGCACGGGTGGAGACGGTGGAGTATGACCCCAACCGCAGTGGCTTTATTGGCCTGGCGCTCTATGCCGATGGCGAGCGGCGCTACACGCTCTTGCCAGCCTCTCTGCGCCCAGGCGATCGCTTTATCACCAGCGCTGAGGCCGAGCTCAAGACGGGCAATCGTCTGCCACTCAAGAAGATCCCAGTGGGCACCTTTATCTACAATATTGAGGTCCAGCCCAATGGCGGTGCCAAGCTGGTGCGCTCGGCTGGCTCTTTTGCCCAGGTACTCTCTAACGATGCTGGTTACACTAGCGTGAAGTTGCCCTCCACCGAGGTGCGGCGAGTGAGCGAGCTGGCCTGGGCTAGCATTGGCGCTGTCTCTAACGAGGAGCAGAAGCTAGCTAACCTTGGCAAGGCCGGGCGCAGTCGCTGGCTGGGTATCCGGCCCACCGTGCGTGGCAGTGCCATGAACCCGGTAGACCACCCCTACGGCGGCGGTGAGGGCCGCCAGGGCCGCGGTACGCGTCGCCCCAAGACTGCCCACGGCAAGGTTACCGGCGGCCGCAAGACCCGCCGACCCAAGAAGTACTCCAACGTCTTCCGTGTTACCCGGAGGCAGAAGAAGGGGAGAAAGTAAAAACCGCGCTTTTTACTTTCTCTTTTGGGCTATTCCATAGCCTCCTAACCCACCACCGAACGCTCCAGTCAGAAAGCTTAATACTTCACTAAACAAGTCAGGTTTTTTCCACATGACTAGACCTGAAAACAATATTACGAAAATAAGAACAACTAGCAAATAGAACTTACTATCTCTTGATTCTCGTTTTTTGTCCTCGTGAATGTAACCAGTTATTTCTCGTTTCTGTGAGAGTAGTTCATCAACCTGTTCTTTGGTAAAATTAGGGGTGTTGTCTGCCCCGAGAACTTTTTGTAACAAAATACTCATTTCGTGTGAATTTTCTTCACGAGGTTGGGAAGTCGCGATGCTCTTATCTTCTTCAGGCATGTCTAACTTGTTTGGTTTTAAGATGCATAAACATTGATCTTGTTTCAGTCTGCTGGTTTGTAAAAGGCGTCAATACTCTTGCCTCATTTTTAAATTCCTTCTTCAAGACCAAATTTAGTAACAATGCCGCCTCTCTCTCAGTGATTCTTTTCTCTATCCTCGCTTTCGTGATTGAATCTACAGTATCCACAAAATCATTTTCATAGAGGCTTTTTTCTTCTGAAAAATTATAGTTTTTGTCTAGATTTATTTTTTTCATAGTGATATGTCACCAGTATCATCATATACTATCCACAAAGAGATCTCAACCCCTCTCTTTTGCAAGTCGTAGTAAAATACTAGACAGGGCTAAAAACCGCACTAATAAAACAGGGCGGTTTTTGTTATAATAGAAATAGATGAAAGACAAGACTTACTTCGCTGAGACTGACTTCCGTGGTAAGCGGACCAAGTTCGGCATCAAGTTTGAGGATAGAGCCCGGCACGTGTATGTGATCGGTAAGACGGGCATGGGCAAGAGTACGATGCTGGAGAACATGGCGGTGCAGGATATCCAGGATGGTCATGGCGTCGCCTTCATTGACCCGCACGGCGGCACGGCAGAAAAGTTGCTGGATTATGTGCCGGAGCATCGGATCAAAGACGTGATTTACTTTGCGCCTTTTGATCTCAATAATCCAATCTCGTTCAATGTGATGGAGGATGTGGGACCAGAGCAAAGACATTTAGTTGTCTCTGGCTTGATGAGCGCGTTTAAGAAGCTCTTTGGCGAGGAGAGCTTCTCTGACCGCATGCAGTATATTCTCCAGAACACGCTGCTGGCATTGCTAGAGTATCCGGAATCTACATTGCTTGGCGTGAACCGCATGCTCACTGATAAGGCTTATCGGAATAAAGTGGTGGCGAATGTGACGGATTCTTCGGTTAAAGCTTACTGGACGCAGGAATTTGCCAATTACACCGAGCGCTTTGCGGCGGAAGCGACGCCAGCGATCCAGAACAAGATCGGCCAGTTCACTTCCAATCCATTGATCAGGAATATTATCGGCCAGCCTAAATCCTCTTTTGACTTCCGCAAAGTGATGGACGAGCAGAAGATCCTGATCATTAACTTATCTAAAGGTCAGATCGGCGAGGGCAATGCCAACCTGCTTGGCTCCATGATCATTACCAAGATTTATCTCGCCGCCATGAGTCGCGCTAACTTGTCTGCCGCGCAGATCCGGCTCTTGCCAGCATTTTACTTTTTCGTAGACGAGTTCCAGTCTTTTGCCAACGAGTCTTTTGCCAATATTCTCTCAGAAGCCAGAAAATATAAACTCTCACTCACGATTGCGCATCAGTACATAGAGCAGATGAGTGAAGAAGTGCGCGCGGCGGTCTTTGGCAACGTGGGTACTGTCGTGTCGTTTAGAGTTGGCCCTTTTGATGCGGAAGTATTTGAGAAGATCTTCAGTCCCACTTTTACTAAAGAGGATATGGTGAACTTGGGCTTTGCGCAGATTTATCTGACCATGATGATAGATGGCGTTGGTTCGCAACCCTTCTCAGCACTAACTCTGCCACCTATTAAAGAAGAAGCACGCTCGTGGAAGCCGGAGATCATTGAGAGCTCGCGACGGCTCTATGCTCGTCCCAAGGCGGCCGTTGAGGCGGATATCGCCGAGTGGGTGATCCAGAGGCCGCCTGGCGCGGCTGAGGCTCAGCCAGCGCCAGGCGGCAAGCGTCCGGCGGGGCGGCCCGAGGTGAGACGAGACGCGCCCGCCACGGCGTCAGTTGTGACAGTGAGCAAGCGCCACGTGGAGCCGGAGAAGGTTGCCAAGCCTGCACCTAGGAGGCCGGAACCAGTAGCGCCGGCGACTGTCTCGCTCAAGTCACTGGCGCAGAAGGCGGAAGGGAAAGAGAAGAGTACCGGCAAGCATAGTGCTGATCTGAAAGATGTGATCACGGCTGTGCAGAATGAATTGAAGAGTGCTTTGCCAAAGGCGGATGAGGTCAAAGTGGCAGAGACTGGAGATAAAGTATCCTCACCGTCAGGAGTAGAGAAAAAAGAGATACCGGAGGCAGAGCTGAAGAAGATGCTGGAGGTCTAGTGTTATGGATAATAAAATTAGGGTTCTGATTTTTTCTCTAGCGCCCTTATCGGCCATTGGTGGTGCGGAGGTGGCGGTTAGGGAATTAACTGAGCGGCTGGGCGATCACTTTGATTTTGCCGTAGTCAGCGCTGACATCAATAATTTTTGGTCTAAATATTTTTATCCGCTTTGGGCGGTACGCCAGGCTCTGACCTTACACCGAGAGCGCCCATTTACGCTGGTCTGGTCGATTATGGCCAATCAGGCTGGTATAGCCGGTGCGCGCTTCAAGAGATTACACCCCAATATCCCATTTTTACTTACTCTGCAGGAGGGAGACGATTTGGGTAGCTTGTCTTATCGTTTGCGTTTGCTTGTACCCAGATTCTTTAGAGTTTTCCAGCTCGCGGATCATGTCCACGCAATTTCTAATTATCTCGCGCGTTGGGCGTGGCGGATGGGAGCAACTTGCCCGATTGCTGTTATTCCCAACGGTGTAGATTTCCAGAAATTTGCCAATGGGCGAGAAACTAGCCGTCACAATTTAGAGAATAGAAAAGAAGAAATAATTATCACCACGTCTAGATTGGCCAGGAAAAATGGCATTGATATCTTGGTGAGAGCGCTTGCTCTATTGCCGGCAGATGTCAGGCTAGAGATTATCGGTGATGGTCCGGAGGAGGCTAATCTCAAGCGTTTGGCCACGAGCCTGCAAGTGGCCGCTAGAGTCTCATTTTGCGGTCAGGTGAGGAGTTCTGAGGTGGGGCAGTGCTTGGCACGGGGGGCGGTTTTTGCCAGACCATCGCGCTCTGAGGGCCTTGGGAACTCTTTTATAGAGGCTATGGCTATTGGTTTACCAGTGGTGGCCACGGCGGTGGGTGGTATCCCGGACTTTCTCAAGCCCGGCGAGACCGGCTGGTTCTGCACCGTAGATGATCCGGTCAGCCTTGCCGCTCAGATCAAGTATATTTTAGACGAGAAAAACCAAACAGACGTGAGTGAAGTGATAGCTAGAGCCAAAAAATTAGTGTCAGAGAGTTACGATTGGGAGGTGGTTGCCAAGCGCTTCCACAAACTGCTAGAGTCTATAGTGCAATGAAGATATTGCTAGCCACCGGGATCTACCCGCCGCAAATTGGTGGGCCGGCAACTTATGCCACAAATTTACGCGAGCAATTTATTACGCTCGGTCATCGGGTGAGAATCTGCACATTTTCGCTGGAACATCATTTGCCAGCCGGAATTAGGCATATTTATTTTTTTGTAAAAATATTTTTTGTAATCTTGTTTTTTTCACCGGATTTTGTGCTCGCGCTGGACACTTTTTCGGTTGGTGTACCTAGTGTTTTAGTCGCCAGGCTTTTGAGAAGAAAGGTTGTAATTAGAACTGGCGGTGACTTTTTGTGGGAGGGTTATGTAGAACGGACGGGCAATCTAATTCTCCTGCGCGATTTTTATATCAAAATTAAATCAGGAGAAGTGAAGCTGAGTCTGAAAGAGAGAATTATTTTTGGATTAACTAGGTGGACAGTGAGAAATTGCAATCTTCTGGTTTTTAGCACTATCTGGCAACGAGGAATCTGGCGGGAGCCATATCGGTTGTCAGAAAGTAGAACGGCGATTATTGAGAATCACTTTGCTCCAATTGAAACTGAAACTGCGGGCATGGTTCGTGGTCAGTTTTTTCTCAGTGGAGGCCGGCAGATTAAACTAAAGAATTGGTCTAAACTCAAACACATTTTTTCCCAACTTAATTTGCCGTTAGAGATTTTAAGCTTGCCCAGAGAACAATTTCTCGAGAGCCTACGTCAGAGCTATGCGCTGATTCTGATCTCAGTGAGTGAGATTAGTCCCAATCTTGTTCTTGATGCCATGCGCTACGGCAAGCCGGTTATCCTCACACAAGAAACTGGTTTGCGAGAGCGTCTGGGAGACACTGTGATCTGGGTGGATCCAAATAACGAGGAGGATATCAAAAACAAAATACTATGGTTGATGGATGAAAGTAATTACCGAGTAATCTGTGAGCGAATAAAGAATTTTCGTTTCACTCATTCGTGGGAAGAAATTGTTGATGAGTTTGTTAAACTATTCCAAACGCAATGCATGTGATTAGCATTGGCTCAGATCGTAAGTTGTTTGAGAAGGGAAGCGAGGTGCGTCAGCGTCTCGCGACTCTCTCGGCGGCAATGGGCGAGCTTCATGTTATTGTCTTCACCACACGCGCTTATCCCAAATTAGTCAGAGTGTCCAATTCTCTATTTCTCTACCCGACCAATTCGCGCTCGCGCTGGCTCTATATTTTTGATGCTATCAAATTAGGCAAGGGTTTGCCCGGACCGGATGTAATAACAGCGCAAGACCCTTTTGAGTCTGGCCTGGTAGCCTGGTGGCTCTCGCGGTTTTTTAAGAGTCGTCTGCAACTACAAGTGCATACTGATTTGTTTAATAGAAACTTTGTCCGGCGAAGCTTGATTAATCGTGGGCGAGTGATCGTGGCGCGGTTTCTTTTGCCGCGAGCTGATTGTGTGCGAGTGGTGAGTGAGAAGATCGCCGCGAGCTTGAAGCAAGAAGGCGTTAAGTTGCAACGCGAACCAATTGTCTTACCAGTCTATATTGATACTGAGAAGATTAAAAATGCGCCAGTCCAGACCGATTTGCATCATAAATATCCTCAGTTTAAGCAGATTATTCTGATGGCTTGCCGTCTAGAGCCAGAGAAGCAATTAGATCTAGCGATCCGAGCCATGCCTGCAGTGCTAGAGAAATTGTCCCAAGCGGGCTTATTGATCGTTGGTTCTGGGTCACAATTGTCGGCTCTGCGTTCGCTGGTGGCCAGCCTAGGTTTATCTGCAAGTGTGATTTTTGAACCATGGTGTGATGACCTTGTCTCATATTATAAGACAGCCGATCTCTTCCTGCTGACCTCCAGTTACGAGGGCTATGGTAGAACTGTTGCTGAAGCTATTGCTTGTGGTCTGCCGGTAATTGCTACTGACGTGGGTAGTGCCAGAGAATTAGGGGCAATAATTTTAAAAGATTTGACCGATTTGCCCCAGATGACGATAGACCAGTTACAGAGAGGTAAAATGAAACCTTTTCTCCGGTTGCCGGACTGGGACACTTATCGCCGGCTTTATCTTAAGCAATGGTCCTAATTTAAGAATGGTATCATGACCAGACTATTGATACTCACGCAGGCAGTGGATCAGAATAATCCAGTTCTTGGATTTTTCCCTAGCTGGGTGGCCAAGTTCGGTGGGTATTGTGAGCGTGTTACCGTGATTTGTCTAGAGAGAGGAGAATATTCTCTCCCTGCCAATGTAAAAATCTTATCTTTAGGCAAAGAAGAGAAACGCGGTCGCTTACGGTATATGCTTCGTCTGTGTCGGTATCTCTGGCGGGAGCACGATAATTACGACACAGTCTTTGTCCACATGAACCAGGAGTATGTTTTGTTGGCAGCTTGGTGGTGGCGTTTGACTGGCAAGAGGATCTGGTTCTGGCGTAATCACCGCTACGGCAGTTGGCTGACGCGGCTAGCGGTCTGGTTCTCGCATCGGGTTTATTACACCTCGCCTCAGTCCTTCACCGCGCGCTTCCGGAAGGCGCGACAGATGCCAGTGGGCATAGATACTACTATTTTTTGTTTACAGCCAGATGTTGTCAGAGTTCCACGCTCTGTCTTGGCATTAGGACGAATCTCCCGGGTCAAGCGCCTGGATGTTTTATTGCGGGCTTTACTCGTACTCCAAGAGCAGGGCATTAAATTCAGATCTGACATCATCGGTTCGCCCATCACGCCAGAAGATCGGAAGTATGAGGAAGAACTCAAGCAACTGGCTCAGCCTCTTGTCAGTGCTGGCCTTACGCAATTTCATCGGGCTGTCCCTCATTTGACTACACCGAGGTCGTACAATTCTCACGAGATCTATGTTAATCTAACCTCTGCTGGCGCGATGGATAAAACCATATTTGAGGCCCTGGCCTGTGGTGCTATACCAGTGCTTAAACCGGAACAGGAGGTGGTGATAACCGGGCTCGCGCTGGAAATCCAAAAGATTTTAGATCTGAGTATGGCGCAAAAAGAATTGATCCGGCGGGATCTGACCGAGGAAGTGAGGAGCAGGCAGAGTCTGGACATATTGGCAGAACGATTGTTCGCAAACCAGATAGACCAATGAAAAAAATCTTATTTATCACCAGGGAGTCGTTGTCTGATCCTAAGAGAGGGACGCCAATCAGGATTCTCAATCTGGTTAGAGAGATGCAGAGGGACCACCAAGTCGTGGTTGCATCTCCGCTAGTGGACAAGAATCTGATCCATGATTATTGTCTCTACCCAAGCCGTTGGTGGTCGCGGTTTCAATACTTTTCTGAGATCATTAGAGCAGAAGGAATTGATATAGTCATGACTTCTACTGATATTGATATTGACCTACCTGTTTGGCTTAAGTGGCGCACGGGAGTGAAGATTGCCCTAGACCTCCACGGTCTCTACGCGGCAGAGATGTGTTACCAGGGTCACATGGGGCGAGTCAAGAGTTGGGTCCTGCAACAGAAAATTAACTCCCTGATTCGGTTTTACGATCTGGTTTTGCCAGTCTCGCCCAAGTTGCTTGACTTCTATGGTTCTCGGATTAAGAAAGGAGTGGTGGTGTATGGTGGCGTAACCGAGAGCGATTTTTATCGCGGGCCTGTTTCACAACCAGAGGTTTTCACTATAGGCTATACCGGGAACGCAAAGCCTTATCAGGGGATAGATAATCTGCTGGCCGCCGCGGTTGACATTAAACGACAGAATCTTTTTCCTTTCCGCCTCAATCTAATCATGAGTAGCGGGCAAGGCGAAATTGAAGAGAAACTTAAGTCGCTGGGATTATTTGATCTAGCTAGTCTCACTTATAAAGTGTCGCACAAGGAGGTACCAAGGCTGATTGCTCGCTCCAGTGTGCTGGTAATTGCGCGTCCTAGTGTGGATATGACGGAGTATGCGTATCCTTCTAAATTGCCAGAGTATCTTGCAACCGGTATCCCGGTGGTGGCCACCCGGGTGGGACCGATCGAGGCGCTCTTCCGTGACCAAGATTTTTTGATCGTCATTGATCCCGCTAATCCGGTAACCGAGTTGGTCCAGGCACTACTTAAACTAAATCGGTTGTCAGTAGCAGAACGAGCACGTATGGGTGCCCGAGCCATCCAGTTTGTGCGCGATTATCTCACATGGGAGCACATTGGTCGGGTTGCCAACCAAGCTCTAGGATCTATCTAAACTGTATGAAAACGACGCAACAGGTTTATCGGACTATGTGGGAGGATATTGGTGGGGATGCTGGGCGTGGTTATCTTGAGATCAAGTTCCGCCCCACTTACCGCATTGGTCTTACCAACCACGTCCGCGAGTGGGCGATATATCGCTTTCTTGATCCTAAGCCTAGCGATAAGGTCTTGGACGTGGGTTGCGCTTCCGGTCGGCAAATATTCCGAATTATTAATCGTGTTGCCGAGGGGCATGGGGTGGATATTGCTGCGAGCTTCATCGCCGTAGCCAATCGTTACCGGTCCGAGCAGGGATTAATACGGACTTCTTTCCAAGTTGCGGCCATTGAGTCATTGCCTTTCACCGATGGCTATTTTGATAAACTAATTTGTGGCGAAGTGCTTGAGCATGTCTTTGATAGAGACGTGGCTTTAGCCGAATTGCGCCGTGTACTCAAGCCCGGCGGCTTGTTAGTCATCACTGTGCCTAATCTCAATGCCGACGGTACGTGGTGGGGGAGGCTTCTGAGGTATTTTAAAATCAGATCATTTACGCCCATGACGGAGTTTTCTCAAAAGGAGTTACATCGGCACGGTGATTCTCATGTGAGAGAATTTACAGCTGAGACAATGCGTGATTGGCTCGAGGGTCGGCAATGGCAGGTCCTTGATCTTACCACGGCGTCATTTATTGATGGGCCTTGCATTGATTGGCTACTAAAGGTGCCCCTGCATTTGCCACCTGCTCGTTGGTTAATCATCCGATTGGAGTATTTTTTTACTTGGTCTCGGCTCAGATTGGGTCGCCACCTGGTGGTGAAAGCTCGTCGCTAATCTGGTAAACTCGATAGATGAATAAGTTCCTGCTCTGCGTAGTCAAGATCTTGGGCCACTGCTTCAAGTCTCTTAAACTGCCGCTTTTTAGCACCGACTTCATGTCTGCCTGGGCTTGGCGAGCATCTAATGGCGAGATCTATACGGCGGTGAAGACGGCCCCAGCGGTGACTGTGTTACCCTATTGGCAAGAGGGTGAGCGTTACTATGTACTCCTGATCGAGCAGTCGCGCTGAAATTGCCAGGACTCAAATCTGGGATTTCCCTGGTACTTGAGGTACTGAATCAGGCCCCAGGCCGTCATGAATACAGCCTGGGGCTAAATTATTGGAAAAGTAACGTCAAGATGCTAGGATATGAGATGCTTTCTAGACTATGGCGAAGATTTTAATCACTGGCAGTAAGGGTGTAGTGGGGACTTGGCTCGTACAAATCTTGACCGCGCGAGGCCATGAGGTTTTCGGTGTTGATCTCATCCACCACCTAGGCTCAGTAGGTTTTGAACAGGAGATGTCGCGGGGCAAATTCCACTATGCCCGTTGCGATGTGGCCAATTTTCGCCAGCTCGAGCGTGTATTCCAGAAGGCTGGTCCTTTTGCTTTTGTCTATCATTGCGCCGCGGAGTTTGGTCGCTGGAACGGTGAGGACTATTATGAGCAGGTTTGGCAGACCAACGCGATTGGTACTAAGAACCTGATCCGTCTGCAGGAGAAACTAGGCTTCAAACTCATCCACTTTTCGTCTTCTGAAGTCTACGGTGACTATCCAGAGGTGATGGAGGAAGAGGTGATGAACAGGGTAGAAATCAAGCAGATGAACGATTATGCTCTGTCCAAGTGGGTCAACGAACAACAGATCCGTAACTCAGCCATCAAGCATGGTACGCAGACGGTCATAGTGAGACTCTTTAATACCTATGGTCCCGGCGAATGGTATCACCCCTACCGTAGTGTAAACTGCAAGTTCTGTTACCACAGTCTCCACGGTATCCCGGTAGTAGTTTATCGCGGACATTCGCGCACCTCCACCTATCTTGAGGATACTTGTCGCACGCTGGCCAATATCACTGATAACTTTAAACCCGGTTTAGTCTATAACATCGGCGGCAAGGTACAGCACGATATTGAGACCTTGGCTGGTATTATCTGGAAACACTCTGGCGCTTCCGAGCACCTTATTAGCTATGCCGACTCGGAGGTGCTGACTACCAAGGTCAAGCTGGTCGATAGTACCCGTGCCGAGCGCGATCTCGGTCACGCTTCCACTGTAGATCTAGAGGAAGGTATTCGTCGCACCATTGATTGGATGAAGGAGTACTACCGCTTTGTCTAACTCTTTGATCTCTCAGTTTCGACGTTATCCGGTTTTTGTTTTCGTAGGCGTGGTTGGTGTGGTACTTAACTTAGGGCTTACATATGTTTTCACTGACCTTCTAGGTTGGTGGTATTTACCCTCTTTTATATTAGCCACCTTGGTGACCTGGTCTGTTGGTTTCTGGCTTAATTCTCAGCTAACCTTTTCTGGTCACAACCAGGTCAATTTTTGGAAGTCTTATTTAAAGTTCATATCCTTATATTTATTATTGAGTCCACCGGCTTTCTATCTCATTTATGCACTTACTTCCTGGGTTCATCTTCACTATCTTGTGAGCGCGTTATTGGTTAATATTTTAAGTTCTGTGCTTACCTTCCTGATTACTCAGAGGCGAATTTTTAATTATTGCCCCTAAATTTTTCTATGTGTGGGATTATTGGCACGGCTGGTGAACCGATTGACTCTCAACACTTTTCTGAACGCGTGCAGAGTCTACGGCACCGGGGTCCAGATGGTACGGGTTACTTCTCGTCGCAGGACGGATCGCTCCGCTTGGCGCATCACCGCTTGGCGGTTATTGATCTCAGCGATCGGGCCAAGCAACCCATGACTATAGAGGGCTGTACTCTAGTCTATAACGGCGAGATTTATAATTATCTGGAATTGAAGCGGGAAATTGGCGGAGAATTTTCTTCCAGTTCTGATACCGAAGTAATCTTGCGTGGTTACTTGCACTGGGGTGCGGCGGTATTTGCCAAGCTAGACGGCATGTTTGCTCTGGCGATCTATGATTCCCGCTCGGGGGAGTTAATCCTGGCCCGCGATCGCATGGGGATCAAACCGCTCTATTATATTCAAAAGGGCAATGAACTACAGTTCGCGTCTGAGATCCAAGGCCTAGAGACAGAGAGACAAATCAACCCTGACGCTATCCGTTCCTACCTATTCCAGAACTATGTTTATGCAGAAGAGGAAATTCTCTGTGGGGTACGGAGTTTCCCCGCCGGTTGTTATGGTCTATTTCGTCTCCAGCAGGGGAACTGGCTAGTGCAATCTTATCTGGCTGTGCCGGCACTTCCTCAAGCTCTGTCCGGTGTGGAGGGATTAGACATGGGCCGCCAGGTTCTGCGGGATTCTGTTCGGCGCTCACTGCTTAGTGATGTGCCCTTGGGAGTCTTCTTGTCTTCTGGCGTTGATTCCAGCTTGATAGCCGCACTAGCGCAAGAGGTCGCTGGCGGGGTTAACACCTTTACTGTCAGCTTCGATTCCGCCTCTTTCGACGAATCAGCGAGGGCGGGAGAGATTGCTCAGATTCTGGGTACTAATCACCACCGCATCGAACTGGATAAGCGAGAAGTGTTAGCGCAGATTCCCCAGATTCTTGACCACTTCCATATGCCTTTCGGCGATTCTAGTGCCTTACCCTTTTATTTTCTCAGTCTCTATGCTCGAGAACGAGTGAAAGTGGCGCTGTCTGGCGATGGTGCGGATGAGCTCTTTGGTGGTTACCCCCTCTACTACTTACCGCCTATTGCGCGACTCTACCGTCTCTTGCCGGGCAGTTCTCTGGTGGAGTGGTTGGTATCCAAGCTGCCGGCTTCCTTCCAGAAGATGAGCTTTGACGAGAAGGCGCGGCGTTTTACCCTGGCCGCTAGGCACGATTATCGTGCGGCGCACTTCTGGTACCGCGCGATGCATAATAGTTTGGCGTTACGGCCGGAATATCAGCTGGACCCCCGGCCCTTACTCAGTCTTTTCGCCAGCTTGTCTGGCCTCAGTGTTCCCGAGCAACTAATGCGCGTAGATCAGCACACAGTGCTAGAGCGTGATTATCTGGTAAAAGCCGATCGCATGAGTATGGCTCACGGCCTGGAAGTGCGATTGCCTTTCCTGAATAACCGGGTCGTTGACTTTGCCGCTAGCTTACCTGCAGAGCTTAAAGTGCGCCGCTTTACCACCAAGGTCTTGCTGAAGAAGATTCTGGAGGACTACCTGCCTAAGCGATTGATCTATACCAAGAAGCAGGGATTCTCCTTCCCGGTGGCCGAGTGGTTATGCGGAGAGCTTAAAGAGCTAATGTTCGCCACTCTCTCTCGCAAACAGGTGGCGCAAGTGCCGTACTTGGACTATAGTGGAGTGCAAGGAATGATCCAAGATCATCTAGAGCGCCGGCGCGACTATAGTCGCGAGCTCTGGGGATTGATCAGCTTGGTTCGTTATCTCAGCAGACAAGATGCAGAAGCTTAGCATTATTATCCCAGCTTATAACGAAGAGGCAGCGCTCCAGGGGGTACTGCGAGAGCTCCTAGATTATCACTTTTCACTACCAATAGAACTGGTGTTGATTAACGATGGATCTAGCGACCAGACAAGCGTAATTGCACATTCTTTTGCGGGCGACCAGCGGCTCATCATTATTGACCAACAGCAGAACCGCGGCTACGGTGCCAGCATTAAACAGGGGATCAAGAGGGCGAGCGGTGATTACATCGTTACTTACGATGCTGATGGGCAGTTTTCCCCCGAGCATATAGAGGGTATGATTAAGGTGGCGCGCGGACAGCAACTAGATGCGGTCTTTGGCGAGCGTCAAGGACGACTCCAAAATAGCTCGCATTGGCGAGTGCCGGGTAAGTATCTAATCCGCTGGCTGGTGCGCCAGCTGATAGAAGTGAGAGTGAGAGACTTCAACTGCGGTTTACGGCTTATGCGTCGCGAGGCGATCAGACCCTATTTACATCTATGTTCCAACCGCTTCTCCTTTTCCACCACCTCAATGATGGTTCTAGTTAGTCGGGGCTACTCCCATACTTTCTGGCCTGTCCAGATCAAGAGTCGCTTGGCTGGCACCAGTGCTGTGAGAGTGTCTACTGGCTTCTCCACCATCCTTTTAGTGATCCGCTTGATTATGCTTTTCAATCCACTCAAGATTTTTTTTAGCGCCGGCCTCCTCTCTTTCTTGGCAGGTCTCATCTATGGACTACGTTTCTTTCTGATTGGTAATGGTTTGAGCGTGGGGAGCCTCTTCTTGCTACTCACGGGAGTGCTATTTGTCTCCCTTGGCCTGATGGCCGACCAGATCTCCGAGTTGAGGAAGTCGCAATTTGAACAATAATGCCAGTGCCCATTCAATCTGTTGCTAACGAGGGGACCATTGGAGATTTCCACACACAGTGGACCAAATTTCAAAGGCAAGACGGAGTCTATGCTAGCGAGAGTCTCTTCTGGGATTACTTCGGGCCACTTCTGTCACGGGAGGATTTGACAAACAAGAGAGTGGCAGAGGTTGGATCTGGAAATGGTAGGTTTGTGAAGATCTGCTCTCGTTATGCCGCAGAGGTGGTTGGTTTTGAGCCTTCTGGTGCAGTAGAGGTGGCGAGGCGCTACTGTTTGGGACTTGGGAACACCACTTTTGTTTCCCAGAGTGTCTATCAAATTGAGGTCAGAGATAATTTTGATATTGTGTTGTGTTTGGGAGTGTTGCATCATCTGCCAGATCCAGTACACGCCCTCGCGATTATGAAATCGATGCTTGGCGCGGGGGGTTCTTGCCTCGTGTGGGTCTATGGTCGAGAGGGGAATGCCTTGTACTTAAAGATTTTTAAACCTCTGATGAGGATTACTTCGCGCCTGCCCCACAGTCTATTGAATAGTCTCTCCTTCTTGTTGGCGCTAGCTCTTAGATGCTATAGTGCAGTGGTCCGGTTTTTACCTTTTGTGCCTTGGCCCCTTCGGTCTTATATCACTAACGTGATTTATCCTCTGGATATTTATCACACCAAGTTGGTGATCTACGACCAACTTAATCCTCGAATTGCTAACTATTACTCTCAAGCGGAGATTGAAGCAATAGCTAAACAAGCCGGTTTCCAGAATATCCAGTCTTATCATCGTCACGGCTATAGCTGGACTCTAAGGCTAAGTTGATATGCAAGCATGAAAGTAACCGAACAACTTCAGAAGGATCATTACGACAAGTTAGCTTTTGCCTACGAAGCGCACTATGACGACTACTGGAGTCAGGCTTACAGACGTCTTTTTGTCTACTCTAGGTTATTTCGGGATTCAGACTTGCGCGGCAAGGCGGTTCTGGAGGCAATGTGTGGCAGTGGTCAAGCAACCTCTTTTCTCATTAGCCACGGAGCTACGGTCACTGCACTAGACATATCCGATAAGTTGATTAAATCTCTCAGGTTAAAGCATCCCGGTGTTAAGGCTGTCTGTGCCTCTATTCTTGGTAGCGGTTTGCCATCGGACCACTTCGACGCGGTAGTGGTTATTGGCGGGTTGCACCATCTCCACCCACATGTATCAGAGGCTGTCACTGAGATACATCGCGTTCTAAAAAAGAACGGGCTTTTCTATTTTTTTGAACCGCATCAGTCCTCATGGTTTAATTGGTTGAGGTCAAGGTGGTACAGGATTGATCCCATGATGTTTGAGTCTAATGAAGCGGCAATTGACACTCGGTCTCTCGCAAGCCACTTTCGCGGTCGTTTCCGGCCAGAATGGGAACACTATGCCGGCAGTATTGCTTACCTTTTTGTTTATAATTCACTGGTCTGGAGGATCCCATTATTTTTGAAAAAGTTTTATTCAGCGCCTCTGTTTGTCTTAGAGTGGTTGTTTAGTTTATTTGTGGGAGAAAAAATGGGAATGTACGTGTTCGGTCGTTGGCGTAAGATCTTATGACTTCAATTCGTAATCTAATTGGCCCCGTTTGGTTTTTTTGCGCAGTTTTGGTTGCTTATATTGGTGTACACCTCTATCTCCACCACGATCTGAATAAGTTCAATCTAAGTAGTGATGTCTGGATGGTGCAGTTTGCTAGCCTGCAGCAGCGTGGGGAGGTTTGGGACCATGTTCCGCCGTTCTACAATCAGGAGAAATATTATTTGACCTACCCTATTATCTATCACCTCAATCCCGGTCTGGAGAGTGGGATGTTTACTTACCAAGCGATGATGCTTTTGTTAATCATTGCAACATACTTGGCTACCGGGTTGGTTTTTTACAAAATATTCGGTAATTGGCATGTAGCAGCATTGGGAGGTTTGATGTTTCTGATTCCCCACCAGATATTTACTACTCGTTTTGGTCTGCTTGGCTTCGGCAATCTTAGGGGGGTTGGTTTCTCTTTTCCCTTTTACGCTCCGCTGGGTTACTACTGGATTATGTGTGGTCTGCATCACCAGAAGCAGAATATCGCCCTAGCACTATTGGCGGCTTTTTCTGTATATCTGTACCCACCCTTCGGCGTGCTTGTTGTCCCCTTGATCGTTCTGACGGCCGCGATTCACACTGGCAGACGCATGCTTCGGCCGCTCATGTGGTTTGTGCTGGTCTATATTGGTGTTTCCGGATTGTTTTGGTACGGACACTTTTCCAATCCCCATGCTGGCATGTTAGACAATGATCCAGATCTTTCTGTGGATCAACTGGCTGCTCAACAAGAGATCATTGATTACCGTATTCCCGATGGCTCACTGAGGGGGATAGATTTTGGCGTAGCCAAGAGGGCAGTGTGGGACGGGTTACCATTGATCGCTCTGCTTGTAATCTCTCCTTTCGTGTTAAGGAAAAAGCGGGAGGAACTTAGTCAGGATTCCATCGGATTCTATCATCTCAATCTCAAGCTTATGGCGGTGGTGCTCGCCTTTGTTCTGGGTGTAGAGGTTGTGAATACAATTCTGTATTTGTATTCACGTCCACCTTTTTTTATTGAACACCTGAGACTGCTGCGTTTTTTGGGGTTTGCACTGGTCGGGCAGAGTGTTTGGGTGATGTCAGTGCTTTTCTGGGGTTCTCGACGTTGGTTTTTGGGTTGCGTAGTGGTGACTTTTCTCCTGTTTTCCCCTCTATCTTTGTCGGCGCCACTGGTGCGTGACTTCACCAGACGTTTTTTTCCAGAAGAAATCCGCCGCCATTATAACCTTGCTCCCATTGTCCCTCCTAGCGAGACACGTTCACCAGAAAATCTTTCTCAGGCGGCTCTCTGGGCCAAGAGTCAGTCGGTTCACCCAGGCAATAAGTTCTTTGTTTTTAGCGATGACCAAGAAGACTTTAAGTTTAAAGTGATTAGTCAACAAGAAACTAACCTTACCAACAAGGAAGGATCAATTTGGATTACTTCTGGTATAGAAAATAGTCAAAAGTGGTACCAAGAGCGCTTGCGGTATGATCAGGTAGTTGCGTCTGGAGATTTTGGTGCTATTGTTGACTTGGCGCGAAGTCTGCAGTCCTCGCATATCGTTTTACCAAGGGGCAAATTTACCGAACTTTATGAAGCGTCGGGAGAGTCGTTACGGTCGGTATATCGGAATGGCGATTACTCAATTTTAGAAATCTAGCTTATGAAATTTGTTTTTCTCGCTCCACGTTATCATACCAATCTGCACTTCCAGATTAAGACTCTGTGTGATCGCGGCCACCGGGTGTACTTCTTAAGCTTATACCAGGGCGGTTCGGAGTATCACGGTGCGCTAGAGCCAGAGCTATTGGGTTACTCACCAGTATTCCTCTGGCTGAACGGGTGGTTAGACAGCTCTGGTGGCAACTTGACCAAGAATAACTTCGAGCTTAAGTATGGTTTTCCACCCCTGTCCCGTCTCCTTCGACGGTTGTGGCAGATTAAGCCCGATGTGGTGGTCATCAAGAATATCGAGAGCGCCTACTCGCTTGTGTCAGCAGTGATAGCAAGATCGTTAGGCTCGCGTATTGTTTTTTTGATCCAGATCCCCAAGTATCGAGAGAAGCACAAGAGTTGGTCGGTAGCCTTGGTGGGCTGGCTCTTTGGAGCCTTGGCGCTCACTCCCATCCTGGGTGATGAGCGCTGGTCGAATGCCAATCCTAATTTGCGCTATCTACCGTTCAGTTATCCGGCGGTAGAGATTGCAGATAAGGCTGTTGCTCCGGGCGGTGTAAGACGACTGCTCTGCGTTGGCAAATTCCAAGAGCGCAAGGGTCAACTCCTGCTCTTGCGAGCAATAACCGCCTTGCGTTCAAATTATAAACTTGCGCTAACTCTGGTTGGCCAGACTGATGAAGATGCTTATTACAGCCAGCTGAGGGACTATGTCTGTAGTCAGAGTCTAGAAGACATCGTTACTCTCAAGTCTGATTTGCTGTGGGAAGAAGTGCAACAGGAATATAAAAAGCATGATGTATTTATTCTTCCCAGTTGGGCTGAATCTGCAGCTTACTCGCCACTGGAGGCGATGGCCCACGGTTTACCGGTTTTGACCTCCGACGACAACGGCACCAAGGATTATATTATTAACGGTGAGAATGGTTATCATTTTAGAGCAAAAGATGTCCAAGACTTGGCACACAAATTAGAGTTAATTATTAAAGACGAGGAAACAATACGTTGTATGGGTGCGCGCGGTCTGGAGGAAGCCAAAACTAAATATAATCCCGAGCTGTTCTACCAAAATTTCCTAGAGATGTTAGGCTAAACAGGATGGATTACTGTGGTTTTCCCAAGAGCTTGATCCCCAGTCTGTGTTGCCCAGAACATGGATTGCAGCTGAGTCTAGAGCAGGCGGAGGTGGAGGATGGGCGAGTGGTCTACGAAGGATTGCTCCGTTGCTCCGCTGTCTCTTGTACTCGCGGACATGTAATTAGGGGTGGAATCTTGTATATGCTGGATAGAGGACAGCTTAGCGAATTGCAGAAATCCGAGATTGTCTCACGTGATGATCAAGCTCCAGATTATGACCGTCGCCTAGCTAGTCGCCACGAGAAAGAGGTTCCCACTACTTTGGCAGAGTGTGGAAGGATCGCTGGTCGGAAGGTCATTGAATATGGCTGTGGTACGGGGAGATTTACTCTCCACCTGCTGGACGCTGACGAGTTGCTGGCTGTGGACTTCTCCCTGAAGTCTCTGCAAATATTAAGTCGCAAGTTATCAAGGCACAATAGTAATGTTGGCTTGATCTGGGGAGATGTTGCCCGTTTGCGATTAGCGCCCAATTACTTTGATTTAGCACTCTCTACTCAAGTACTGGAGCATCTTGCTACTCCTCAAGATCGCCAGCGTTTTCTCACTCAAGTGGAGTCTTCACTTGTGGTTGGTGGTCGCTTGGTCTGCTCGGCCTACCACTATGACATACGACGCTGGTTCAAGTGCCTCCCTCAGGAGGGATTCCATAATTCGGGTATTTTTTATCACTATTTTACGTTGAGCGAGATTGTTCAGGAAGTCAGTTCACGATTCCTGGTTTTGGCGGCTAGGCCGATTGATATCACTTGTCCACTAGAGTCGCGTCTTCGTATTTCTCCAACTTGGAGTGGTAGGTTTTCCCGATTATTGGAACGTTGTCCACCAATCAACCGGCTGGGGCACCTGGCGCTGGTGGTGGCGGTTAAGTTACCAGCGACCAGCCGTACTTGCGTCATCTATAGTTGGGGATTGTTGTTCCCCTGGTTGCTAGCCAAGCGCTGGTTCTGGTTCACAGAACCGTTTGATGTTCCGCGCACTGCGTTACTCAACTTCTTTTCTTATCAGGATATAAATGTTTCCGGTTTCCATCGTCGGCCAGGTCTTACCAGCGTGATAGACTTGAGTCAGAGTATTGAGGCCATTAGGTCTAAGATGCGGCCCAACTTCATACTCAAACAAATTAGTAAGGGGGAGAGGAGGGGTCTAGTGGCTAGACGCGATAAAGATGCCGGTTCGTTTAGGACACTATATCGGCGTTTCCGCTTGGTTCACCACCTACCAGTTGAGAAAATTAAACCATTACTTAGTCAGTCGCTGATTTATTCTGTATACAGTGGCAAGCGGGCAATTGCCAGCGGCCTGTTTATTAGTAATGGTGTCTATATGCGAGCTTGGGCGCTGGTGTCTCTAACCTCTCGCGAGGAACCAGATAGGGAACTGGTGGGTCAGGCTAATCGCCTACTTTTGTGGTACGCTATCCAGGATAGTAAAGCCTCTGGACACCAACTATTTGATCTGGGGGGGATTTCTCCTGCTTCTCCGCATAAACATCTACGCACTTTAGCGGAGTTTAAAGAAGCCTTTGGTGGCGAGCGTCGCCAGACTTTCTATTATTTTAAGGTTTATTCTAGATTATTAAAAACTTGGATGAAAATAAGGGGTTGGGTATTTTAATTTACACACATGTACTTTATTATCACTGTCGATACCGAGGCCGACAACCAGTGGGCTAGAGAATCAACGATTACTCTCAATAATATCCCTTATCTGCAGCGCTTCCAGGATCTCTGCTGTAAATACGGATTCCCCGTCACCTACCTGGTGACTTATGAGGTGGCAGAGTCGGATGAGGCCGTTAATCTTCTAAAGCGTTTTGTTGCAGAGTGCGGAGCAGAAGTTGGGGCCCATCTTCATCCCTGGACCAATCCGCCCTACGACCACAACGACCTATCCTGGGAGAGGAGTGTCCATCGCTTTCCTCATGAGCTTGAACGTAATCTGCTACGCTGCAAGCTGGAGTCGTTGACTAGTCTAATCACTAGTCGTTTCGGCGTTAGGCCTACCAGCTATCGGTCTGGTCGCTGGGGTTTCAATGGCGTGGTTGCGGTCGAGCTCATTAGACTGGGTTATCTGGTTGATTGTTCAGTGACACCCAAGCTTTCTTGGGTTTCTAATCTGGGCGATCCCCAAGGTCGAGGTGGTCCGGATTATCGCTCAGCACCGGCTTGTCCGTATCATCTAGACTTGGATGATGTGAATAAGCCGGGTCCCAGTTCCTTGCTGGAAGTACCCCTTACCACCCTTTTCACTACCAGATTATTTGCTGGCGGGGACCAGTCTCGCTTGGCTAAGTGGTTTCTGGGATTGCCCGATTCCCAGCTCAAGCGGTTACTTAATCACATGCTTTTCCGGATGCGGACATTGCGAGTATTCCCCAATTCTCGGGCCCGCATGTTCCGGTCCATACTAAGAGCCGCAGAGGCCGAGTGCTTACCAGTACTGGAGTTTATGATCCATTCCAGCGAGCTCATGCCGGGAGGTAGTCCGTATGCCCAGTCTGCCACGGAGGTGGAGCGGACTTATGTTTTACTGGAGAGGATGTTACAGTTGTTCCAGGCGCGTGGCCTGCAGGGTGTCACTCTCAGTGCTTACGCTCAGAAGGTTGATTGATGTATGTTTAAGAGAATAGCTAAGCTTTTGCTAGAGAAGAACCAGAAACTGCGCCATTTTGCTGTGAGCAAACTGGTTAGATTACATAATTATAGCCATCACAAGATTGCCGAGCTGGCTAGTCTAGATGAGGGCAATATTCACCCCAAGCACCGCTTAACACAGTACCACCGGTTTTTTTTAGACAGAGTGTCGCCAAACGATAGAGTTTTAGACGTGGGTTGTGGGGCGGGTTACTTGGCTTACGCGATAGCCTCGGTAGCTAAACAGGTGGTGGGCGTGGATATCTCTGCGGCTAATATTGACTACGCTACAACTCACCACCACCGAGATAATCTAAAGTTTATTTTAGCCGATGTGACCACTTACCCCTGGGCAGGACATTTCGACAAGATAATCTTGTCGAATGTGCTGGAGCATATCAAGGATCGGATAGCTTTATTAAAGTCACTGGCTAAGCTTAGCGATACCATTCTCTTTAGGGTGCCAATGGAGACTCGCGATTGGCTGACAATGTACAAAAAAGAAAAAGGTTTTGAATATCGTTTGGATTCTACCCACTACATTGAGTATAGTCTTGAGACAATCCAGTCGGAGTTAAGTGCGGCTGGTTGGACCGTGGCCGAGTCTCAGATCAACTGGGGGGAGTTTTGGGCTGTGCTTAAGAGAACACATGAACCGGCATAGCATTTTATTCCTCGTTAATAGCCTTGGTGTTGGCGGAGCGGAGCGGGCCATGGTGGCCCAGGCTAATTATTTAGCTGATCGGGGCCAGAAGATTGTTTTTGTAACCTTACGACCCACAAATCAGGCTCTTTCTCTGGTGGGCGAATTGGATGGTCGCGTGGAGTATTTTTGTTTAGATTGGCGGGCGCTTTTTGACCCTCACTCGTTTAGGAAAATAAATACCCTCGTTCGGTCTTGTTATGCAAGAACAATATATGCCACTTTGGATCAGGCTATCATTGTGTCTAAATTGCTTAAGATTGCTCACCCGGGATTGAGATTAGTTATACGCGAGTCGGGCGTGGCCAGTCGCAAGAGTTGGCGGCTGAAGCTCTTGGATCTCGTTACCAACTGGATGTGCTACTCTATCATTGCTGTGTCTCCCGAGGTGGCAGAGAGTCTATTGGCCTATCAGTCCATCTACGAAGGCAAAATCAGAATTGTCTCCAATGGAGTAGATTTACCTGCCCCGGTGATTCGTTCCAATAGAGATGTCCTCATCCTATTGCATGTCGGGTCTATGAATAATCCAGGCAAAAGGCAGAGTGAGATCATTAAAATTTTTGGCGAAATTGTGCGTCGGACAAAAGAAAAACTCTCACTCGTCTTAGTGGGTGATGGTATATGTCGTCCAAGATTGGAGGCTCAAGTGCAATTCGCCGGTTTGGGGCAGAAGGTTATCTTTACCGGCTTACTCTCTCCCGCAGAGCTCTCTAATCTCTACGATCAGGCAGATATCTTTCTGCTCTATTCGGTAACTGAGGGGTCCCCCAATGTTGTTCTTGAGGCGATGGCTCACGGCTTGCCCATCCTGTCCACCCGTATTCCTGGAGTGAATGAGTGTGTGCTGGATCAAGCGACTGGATTATTGTCAGATGAGGGTCAACAAGAGCGGTATATTGATAACCTGCTCCGTATGATCAGCGACCGGGGTCTCAGACTCTCGCTGGGGGAGGCGGGCAGAAAGCGGGTCATGGCCCGCTTTCTCTTGGGACACACAATAGCTAAACTGGAACCGATTTTACTTTTTGACTAAAATACGATTAAATCTGAGTCTAAAAATGCAGAAACTTAACTTCTCTCATTTTCGCCAAATTGTCCACGTCACCAAGCGGCAACGCATGGAAAGCGACTGGCTCTACGCTCTACTGCGCTCTGTTTCTGTCCGCTGTTCCTTTTGGCTCCTGAGTCTTTTTCCAAGTATTAGGCCTAACCACGTGTCATTAATGATGGTGCTGCTGGTGGGAGGGGTACTGATATCTAATCTCTACCCCTTCTCCGTTCCGGCGTATCTGGTTTTGCTAACCCAGCTCTTGCTCTTGCAATTAGCTTCCTTGTGTGATCGTGTTGATGGTGAGATAGCACGTTATCAGCAGCACTTCACTCAACGAGGCATATATTACGACCGAGTTTTTCATTTCCTTTACCCTTTTGCTCTCTATCTTGCTGTGGGTCACTACTTTGCCCAACTTCACAATCTCTCTTGGTGGCTAACGCTTGCTATGTTGCTAGCCATCCTGTCTGTTTTGGTGGGGATACAGGGCAAGATGCGTCATCATATCAAGTTTAAGATTTTGCTCGAAGGGCATCCCGAACTTATCAGGGATCTGTATCCCAGCAGTTCTACCTCTCCGATTTTGGGGAGAGGGTGGCGCTTTTTTCATTATCTCGTTTTCATGACCTATACCTGGGTATCGGGCCTGTATTTATTCTTGCTGATCTTGAGCCAGTTCTCTCTGTATTGGTCTTCTGGGCTCTACCTCTTACACGCGTTTATTTCTATCGTCTGGTTCTCTTATTACTTGTTAGTAACCTACCCCAGTCACGCTTTGTTCTCCAAGCAAGACTTCCAACTCTAAGTCGAAGTTGACGGAAGCGGGAAGGCTTTATGGAAATAGTATTGGTAGACGAAAGTATTGAGGCCGTTACCGATGATTGAACCACAGACAGCGCCCCAGATACCCCATACTGGCAACATTAGGGCAAAAACACCGATCCGTATGAGCGGCGCGATAATACGCACAGCGTAGAGCTCTTTCTGCTTCATATGAGCGGTCATAGCGGTAGAGAAGAAGGTGCGTGGGAAGAAGAGTAGCGAGAGGGCGTAGACCTGAGAGAGCAGTAGTGCGCTTGTGTACTTGGGGAAGAAGAGGGGAAAGAGTAGGGGTGAGACTACCCAATAAGCCGCCACTGCTAACAAGATCAGCACCTCGAGGCGTAGCATTTTACCAGGTAGTGTCTGGCGGATTGTCTCGGGTGTGTCGCTGGCGCTGAGCTTGGGTAGAGCGAGGACGGACATGTTCTGGAGCAAGCTCTTGATCTGTCCTGGCGCTGAGGTTGCAATGATGTAGACAGCCAGTTGCGCCGCGCCTAAGTAGTGGAAGATCAACAACTTATCGATTTGTCCGGCTACAGTCTTGAGTACTTCCATCAGACTGAGGTGGAAGCCGTAGCGGCCCAAAGAGGTAGTGTTGCTACTGACGGCGAGAGAGCTGGGTCGTAGACGGTAGAGAAAGAGGCTCTGCAGGATAATCTCTGGCACGAAGTAGACAACGATCAATAAGAGCAAATTGTCACTAAAGAAGAGGAACAATAAGATGCTAAGGGTGTTGAGTATCCTCACGGCGCTGGCGCTGTAGGCTAGGCGTCGGAAATCTCGCCGACCATTGAGGAGGGCCTCATACATGCCGCTCGCCGACACCAGCGGGATACTTACCGCGCAGATCATCACACTGAGTGCGAGTGTGATATTGCCTTGTGCCAGATAATATAACGCTACGCCACCAGAGAGCACAGTGGCGAGTAGGGAATAGGAGAGCTTTTTCTGTAATAGCCGCCAGAAGCTGGTCTCGTCACCGGAGGCGACACCCTTGATCGCGGCGGTATTGATACCGGGGAAGGTGGCCACCATCAGCACGCTCATAATGGAGAGCACGTAACGGTAGTTGCCGTAAGTTTCAGCTGGGAGGAGATTGGCGAAGGCGATAGCGAGCAGTAATGACGAGATGGATGCCACGGCCTGACTAAAGGTGAGCCAGACGCTGCCCTTGGCCAGATAGACCATATCAGTCTTGGTGTAGCGCTCGCTCCAGCGCAGAGTCTGGTGGGCCTTGTGTCGCCAGGTGCTCATTTTGTCTCCATACTACCATTTCCGCGGAGATGTGCTAAAGTGTTCTGCAATATAGTAAACACTGACAAACTCTGTAATTACATGAGCTTTCAACGCTATTTAATCTGGGCGATTGCGAGTGGCCTCTTCTTGCTTCTCCTCACCCCCCTGATCATCTCCAGTAGCCTCTTTTTCCCATATATTACCGGCAAAGCCTTTTTCTTCCGGGTTATCGTGGAGGTCGTCTTCTGTCTCTGGCTCTTGCTGGCCTGGCGGGAGCCGGTCTATCGCCCGCAACGCTCGTGGATCATGTGGGGTGTGCTGGCACTTTTTGCCGCAAGCGCGCTGGCTACTGTATTTGGTGCTAACCCATACCGCAGCTTCTGGTCCAACTGGGAGCGCATGGGCGGTCTGGTGAGCTATCTACACTTGCTAGCCTACTTTTTAGTAATCAGCGCCGTGTTCCGCAGTGAGCAGATATGGCGTTGGTTTTTCCGTAGTTCCATTTTTGTGAGCATGTGTGTGGCTGGTTACGGTTTAACGCAGTTCAGCGCCACGCGCGTGGATAGCACCCTTGGCAATGCCACTTACTTGGCTGTGTACATGCTCTTCCATATTTTCCTCACAGCTTTCTTGCTGAAGCAAGACTGGAAAATAGTCTGGACAAGATATCTATATGGTCTAGTCGGCTTGCTACAGATCCTGATCTTGTATAAAACAGCCACGCGCGGTGCCATCCTAGGCTTGCTGGCGGGCGTTGGTGTGACGGCCTTGTGCTTGCTGGCTAAGCGCTGGCGCGAGCCGCGAGTGCGCAAGCTTGGCCTCGGTTTATTGCTGGTGTTGCTTGTGATTGTAGCGGGCTTCTGGAGCGTGCGGGATAGCAATTTTGTGAAAAACAGCTCCGTGCTCTCGCGCTTTGCCGATATCTCGCTACAAGAAGGCGGTAGTGCAGAGTCTCGTTTTACCATCTGGCAGATGAGCTTGCGTGGATTTGCCGAGCGGCCACTGCTCGGCTGGGGACCAGAGAACTTTGAGCTGGTTTTTGCTAAATATTTTGAGCCCAAGCTCTGGCGCCAGGAGCCCTGGTTTGATCGTTCGCACAATATCTTCCTAGACTGGCTAATTGACGCCGGCGCGCTGGGCTTGCTCGCGTATCTCTCGCTATTTGCCTCGGCGCTCTGGTATATCTGGCGCTCGCGCGTGCGCGACTCGCTCACTCAGAGCCTGTTCACCGGCTTGCTCGCGGCTTATCTTGTTAATAATATTTTCGTCTTTGATAACCTGGTGAGCTATATTTTATTCTTCTCCCTGCTCGCTTATTTGCACGCCCAATCTTTGCCTAATCAACTTGAGCAGAGAGTGAGACACGTAGACGCGCCTGTCACTCCCGCGTTCTGGCTCACGGGTGGCGTGCTTCTGGTTGCCCTCTGTGGTGCGGTGTATGTGGTGAACATCAAGCCGATGTTCGCGGCCTCGCGCTTGGTGCAGGTGCTTGGTCCGGTGAGTCAGGGCGTGGCGCCAGATGTGATCGTGAGCGAGCGCTTGGAGAAGTTCCGGCAGATTGCCTCTGCCCGCACTCTTGGCTCGCGCGAGGCGGCCGAGCAACTGGCCAACCAGGCCACGCAGATTGCCGCCTCTCCGGCCGTATCTGAGCCGCTCAAGCAAGAGATCAGCGCTCTGGCGATTGCCGAGATGGAGCGCGAGGCTCTCGCCGCGCCAGCGAGCGCGCGGACTAAATTAATTCTCGGCACCACTTACCTCAAGCTTGGCAAGACGCCGGAAGCTCTAGAGATTCTTGCTCAAGCTCACGAGCTGGCACCGCGCAAGCAGGCTATCATCTTCGCTCTTGCCTCGGCGCATCTCGCCAGCGGTGACGAGGAGACGGCCCTTGAGCTGGCCCAGCAAGCTTTCAATCTAGACGAAGCTTATCCAGAAGCGCGCAAGTTCTACGCGCTCGCGCTCATCCAGAGCGGCGATGTAACCACGGCGGGAGAGATCCTTGCTGGCGACCAGGCACTAGAGCTAGACGACAGATTCTTGAACGCTTATGTGGAGGCCAAGCGCTATGATCTCGTCTTCAAGCTCTGGCAAGATAAAGTGAAAAAAGAGCCAGGCAATACCCAGTTCCGGTTCTCACTTGCCGCGGCTTACCTGATGACGAACCAGCGCGCTTTGGCAATTCAGGAGTTAGAAACTGCGGCGGAGATTGACCCGCGCCTGGTGCCGCAAGTCGCGCGCCTAGTGAGCGAGATCCGCGCGGGGCGGAATCCAATTTCCCAATAAACCGCCAGAATCTGGCTTAAATTAGACCCAGCTTTTTTCTTTTTCCAAATTTCTCAAATAGACTTGCTTTATTTTTTTATTTCTGCTAGACTAGTCCCCGTGGGTGCGGTTGCTGGCGCAAGCTGGCACTGCTCCGCTAAATGTAAATGTCTTGCGTAAGGCCCCCTCTCGTAGGGGGTTTTGCGTGTCCCGTTAGAAGCCTTGCTTCTAACGGGACGTGCCTGTTAAACTGCTGATAGTTTCTGCCCAGCCGTGGCTGGCGGTCGCACTCACGTAAAGACATTTAGTTTTTGGAGACAGCACCCGCTGGCCACGATTGCGCAGAAAACTTTTTAGAAAAATAAAAATTGCAGGAAATAAATTTTTACAAAATTTATTTCAAAAAAGTTATCCACATAATTAGTGAAAAATAATTGTTTCTGTTTTTGTTTTGACGGATAATTAATGCAAGAGCAACGATCACTAGTCGAGATTGTTGCGGAGGACTTTAAAAAATTTTCACGCAAAAAAACAAATGAAGAAAAAGAAGAAAGCAACCAAGAAGAAGGTTGCAAAGAGAAAGACCACCAAGAAGAAGGCGACCAAGCGCAAGTCTCGCCGATAGTCGTCTCTGTTCCGGTCTGTATTTAGCAAATAATCCCGCTGTCTCAACCAAGAGAGGCGGGATTGTTTTTTGTTGGTAAAAAGCGCATAATACCGCCACATGTCGCTTTTAACCAAGCTATTTGGCGATAATAGCACGCGCTATCTCAAGACGCTCCAGCCGCTAGTAGAGCGGATTAACGAGCTGGAGGCGGGCCTAGCCAGCTTGGAGACAGCAAGCTTGCCAGCTGAGACGGCAAAACTAAAAGCGCGCTTGGCCGAGGGCGAGAGCTTGGATGATATCTTGCCGGAGGCCTTTGCTCTCGCGCGCGAGGCGGCGCGGCGCACGCTGGGCCAGCGGCACTACGACGTGCAGTTGCTTGGTGGCATTGCTTTGCACCAGGGCAAAGTGGCGGAGATGAAGACGGGCGAGGGTAAGACGCTCGTCTCTACCTTGCCCGCTTATCTCAATGCGCTGGCGGGACGAGGCGTGCACTTGGTAACTGTTAACGACTATCTCTCGCGCCGCGATGCGGTGTGGATGGGTCAGATCTACGCCGCGCTGGGTCTCACCGTGGGTGTGATCAATCACGACGCTTCTTACCTCTACGATCCCGCGCATAGTGAGAAAGCACTGGACGAGAGCCGCGATGCCTCCGGCTCTTATAAAGTGTTCTACGAGTTCCTCAAGCCGTGCACGCGCCGTGAGGCTTATCTGGCCGATATTACTTACGGCACTAATAACGAATTTGGCTTTGATTACCTGCGTGATAACTTGGCTTACGAGACCGCTCGCGTCTCGCAGATCAGCTTGCCAGATCGTCCGCGGCACCATTATGCGATTATTGATGAAGTAGATTCTATCCTGATAGACGAAGCTAGAACTCCCTTGATTATCTCTGCCCCAGTTGCTGAAGCTGATAGCTTATATGCCCGCTTTGCGAAAATTTCTGCCGCACTCGAGCCGGAGGCTGATTATACTGTGGAAGAGAAAACACGGACGATTGCGCTGACAGAAGCAGGGATAAGCAAAGCAGAGCAGATGCTGGGCGTGAGCGATATTTATACTGAGGGAGGAGTGAAGTACGTCCATCACTTGGAGACGGCTGTGCGGGCGCGAGCATTATATGAGAAGGATCGTGACTATGTGGTGCGCGAGGGTGAGGTGGTGATTGTGGACGAGTTCACTGGCCGGATGCAGCCTGGCCGGCGCTGGAGCGAGGGCTTGCACCAGGCGATTGAGGCTAAAGAAGGTGTGGCAGTGAAGCAGGAATCGCGCACCATGGCGAGCATCACCTTCCAGAACTACTTTAAGCTCTATGAGAAGGTGGCGGGTATGACAGGTACGGCTCTGACGAGCGAGGAGGAGTTCCAGCGCGTTTACGGCTTAGACACTGTTGCCTTGCCTACGCACCGCGAGAACAAGCGCCAGGACTTGAACGATCTCATCTTCCAGACAGAAAAAGGCAAATTGCAGGCAGTGGTCAAGAAAATCAGAGAATTGCATGAGTCTGGCCAGCCGGTGCTGGTGGGTACAATCTCTATTGAGAAGAACGAGAAGTTGTCTGCTTATCTTAAGAAAGAGGGCATACCTCACCAGCTCTTGAATGCAAAGAACAACGAGCAGGAAGGTTTGATCATCGCCGAGGCGGGCAAGCGGGGGAGCGTGGTGCTGGCTACCAATATGGCTGGTCGCGGCGTGGATATCAAACTGGGTGGGCCAGATGCAACCGAGCAAGAGCGTGAGGAGATCAGAGCGCTGGGCGGACTCTGCGTGCTGGGTACCGAGCGGCACGAGGCGCGGCGGATTGATAACCAGCTCCGCGGCCGCGCCGGCCGCCAGGGCGATCCAGGAGTAACGCAGTTCTATATTTCTCTAGAGGATGATCTATCGCGCATCTTTGAGGCCGAGAGGGTGAAGAACTTGATGGGCCGCTTTGGTATCCCGGAGGATGAGCCAATAGAGGCCAAGCTCGTCTCCCGGGTGATTGAGAGCGCGCAGACCAAGATAGAGGGCTTCCACTTTGACGCCCGCAAACATCTCTTAGATTACGATAATGTGCTCAATCATCAGCGCGCCAGCATCTACGAGCGCCGCCGGGGATTGCTCTTTGGCGACCCGGATGCCTTGCGCGAGGCACTGGCTGGTCTTGGCGAGGAGGAAAAGCGCGACTTGAGTGAAGCGCAAGAACAAGTCTTGCGCCGGGCGATTTTGCAGATAATTGACCTGAATTGGTTGGAGCACTTAGAAGCGATGGAGCATATGCGCAGTAGTGTGGGCTTGCGCGCCTATGGTCAGCGCGATCCGCTGGTGGAATATAAGAAAGAAGGTCTAAATATGTTCAAGTTGATGGAGGCGAATATTCTAGAAGAAGTTAAGCGTTTCCTCGCCAATTTGCCGGCTAATATTGAAGCAGTGAAGACGGAAGCCGTAGCGATTCCCATCACCGCGTCTAGTTCTCCGGAAGCTAGTTCTATCCAACCAGCCGTGGGTCGCAATGATCCCTGCCCCTGCGGCAGTGGTAAGAAGTATAAAAAGTGCCACGGGAAATAATTTAACTAAAGGACACTCCCACCTTGTCCTTTAAAAAATGTCCTAAATGAGCCATATTTTGGACATTAGGACATTTTTTGTCTTGGCGGGATAATCTGGTTAGGCTTAGATTGAGCGGAAAAGTGAGGGTAAACCCTTGCTTTTTTTATTGTCTCGTGATAGTTCTGTTGTCAGTTCTAGCTCATTGACTCGCTCTTTTGAGGTTCGTCGGAATTATTTATTTATCAATTCTTATGGCCCAAGAGAGCCGTTTGCTGCACAATTTGGTCTCTTTCTTGATCATCCCGGCAGTGCTCGGGTTCTTCTTTGTGCCTGGCCATAAGGCGTTTGCCCAAGAGGTAGTTGCAGAGGCTGAGCCAGCGCCGGTAGTGGAAACTGTAGAAGTAGAAACTGTGGAAATCGTAGAGACAGAGGCTACAACTACAGAAACTACAGAGCCGGCGGTAGAGGCTATTGGAGACGAGGTGCCGGCTGAGGAGCCGGTGGCTCCTGCTCCAGAGCCTGAGGACTCAGAGGGAGTTGATGTAGTAGTAAAAGCTGAGTTAGAGGCAGGAGAAGTAGCGAGTGCTGAGGAGGGAGAACCCGTGATCGCAGAGTTGCCGGAGGTAGAGCAGGAGATTGTGGTTGAGATTGCTGAAGAAGTAGTCTCAACTGATGCTCCCGCTGAGCCAGCACTCTCTAGCACAGACTCGCTCGCGATCAGCGCCGAGTTTGGCGGAGTGGCTCTTGTCTCGGTGAGCGAGAGCACCTTCACTACTGCGCCAGTCGCTATCGGCGGCTTGGCCATCTCGGCGGAGTACTCCTTCAGCACCAGTTCCAACGGCGGCGGTTGCACCAGCAATTGCGGCTCTGGCGGCTTGGCTATCTCTGCTGAGTTCAGCTTCAGCACTCTGGGCGGCGGCTTGGCGATTTCTGACGAACAATCTTTTACCACCACTTCCGATGACAGCGGTTGCACCAGCAATTGCGGCGGAGGCGGTGGAGGTGGCGGCGGTGGTCGACGCCCCCCTCGTCCCGAGGAGCCGGAGACACCCATCGTCCCGTGTCCTCTTTACCTCACGGAGTATATCCGTTTGGGTCGGGCCAATAATCCGCTGGAGGTGCGCAAGTTGCAGGCCTTCCTGAACGTCTTTGAGGGCGAGCGCTTGGCAATTACTGGCGTCTATAGCCAAGCTGACTTTGACGCCGTGTCCCGCTTCCAGCGCAAGTACGGCGGCGATGTGCTCGCGCCTTGGGCGATTGACGACTCTACCGGTTACGTCTTCATCACCACGCGCCTGGCGGTTAATAATATCTATTGCCAGCGCAGCACAGCGCACGATCTGGACCTGAGCCGCTTCTATCCAGAGGTTTACCAGCTCAATTTGCCTGGGGCCGCTGGAGTGACAGAGGAGGTAAACGAGGCAGAAGCAGAAGCCGTGCCAGAGCTACCAGAGGAGTCAGCAGACTTGTCTCTAGGTGGCCGTCTCCAGCTGGCGGCGCTGGCGGTGCTTAATATTTTCAAACTTAGTCCGGTGCAGGCGCTCATTGCTCTGATCGGCTTTGCCGTGCTCTTTACGCTCTTGATTATCTGGCGCTTGAATCGTTATCCGGACACTGAAGCGCCAACTGATACTGGACTTGAAGAAGACAATTTCTATCCAATTAATACTGATGATCTTGAAGAAATAGCCGAAGATGAGGTGATTATTGAAGATGATCCGGCTGGCGAGCTTGAGGCTGGCTCGGATGACCCCACCCAGCCGCCGCTTGACAGCATCAAGTAACTGCGGTAGTAGTATTGGTTGGAAAGTAGCTCTTTGAGAGTTACCAATAAATCGGGGCAGATTTTGTCAGCCCTCGTGCTGACGGAAGGAGAAGTGTGAAGTGAAGAAGTATTTTGGTCTCTGTCTGTTACTGGGGAGTGCTGTTGCTGTGGCCGGTTGTGACACCGTGTGCCTCACGGCTCCGGTTGGCGCTTTTGGTCTCACGGGTTGCAATGGCTCAGGTCCGGGGAGTGGGAATGGGGACAGTAACCCTAACGCCCCGGGTCAGCTCGGCCCGCTGGCGATGACCGGAACGCCCACCATCAACGGCGCGATCTACGTGGACGGCGTGCCCATCAACATCTACTCTGGTAACGCGCTTTGCATTGACTTGCGGGGAGCGTTCACTGGAGGCCGAGGGCCCTGGCGGATTGAGATCCTCCGGAACGCTGACGAGTCGCTGGTGCTGGGTCACCTTGGCCTGGACAACCCGGCCACCTGCTTCCTTTGGGAAGACTTGGAGGGTCGCCTGTCTGGTGGCTTCTACATCATCATGTTGACGGATGGCGGTGGTCACACGCTAAAGTGGCTCGTCCAGATCGTTGTGAATGTGGTGGGCGGTGGTGGAGGTGGGACGCCGGGCACTCCGGTGGGAGCCTTGGCACTCAACCTCACTTCGCCAGCCGAGCTCTCCACTTACCACCTCAATAATTTATTGGTGGTTGGTGGTGCAATTACGGGCGGTAGCCCGCCTTTCACCGTCAAGATCAATCTCTATGACGGCAATGTGGCGAACCACCACATTGGATCTAATCGCAGTTTTTCCTTCAGTTTCTTGGTCTCTGTGGATACTGATGGAAATTGGCTGCAGAATCGGGTCTGTGTGTACTCTGGCGATGGTCAGAGTGCCTGTCTGCAACGGCAGATCCGTGTTCCTTGAGAGCTTCTTGGGGGACACATACCGTCTTGGCTCGCTCTGGTATATCCAGGGCAGGTCAAGGCGGTTTTTTTGTTTTAGTCTGTCCGGTCTTGCTTTATTATCTTGCTTGTGGTAGTTATAAGGTCATGAACAAGATATTCAGCAACTTTTGCGTTTTAGGCCTAATTTTGGCCGTATTATTGGTTGGTTCAGCTCCTGCTCTCGCGCAGACTGGTTTGACCGCTGGCATTAACAGCCCGGCTTCTGGCGCGACCCTCACTGTGGGTGTACCTTTCGCTTTCTCCGGTTCGGCCTCTGGCGGCGACTCTTCTTTCTATGCCTACGTCTGGAGCTTTGGCGATGGCACCTTTGGCGCTGGTCCCAACTATAATAAGACTTACACTGTCTCCGGTCCTAAGACTGTAGAGCTAACGGTCACAGACGGCAGTGGTAATCACGCCAGCTTCTCCCGCAATATCAATGTTGTTTCTGCGCCCACCAGCGGCTTGCCGGTGATCAATTTCCTCGCCAATGGCAGCGCTGGTTCCATCACTATCGCCACCACCACGGCTGTAACACTTTCTTGGACAACTACCGACGCCACCACCTGCACTGCTAGCGGTGCCTGGAGCGGCTCCAAGCCCCTGACTGGTTCTGAGGTGGTCACGGTGAGTAGCACCAGCACTTTCACTCTCTCTTGCACCGGCCCTGGTGGCACTAGTAACGCTAGCGTGACAGTTAATCTCGGCGGTTCCGGCCCGGTTGCTCCGGTGATCTCCAATATCCAGGTCAGCAATATTACGCAGACCACCGCCACTATCACTTGGGACACCAATATCCCGGCCGATAGCCGCGTGATCTACGACACCGTCTCGCACCCCACGCTCGGCACGGCGCCTAATTATGGCTATGCCAATTCTACTGGCATCACCGATACTAGTCCGAAAGTGACCAGTCACTCTGTGCAGCTCACCGGTCTCTCGCCCAGCACGCAGTACTTCTTCCGTGTTCTCTCTCAGTCTTAATCCAGACTCAGCGGCTGTGTTATAATCAGTCGCGCTATGTTGGCCTTGCAGACGATATTTGTCTTCATCTCTATCCTGGTTCTCCTTGTGGTCGTAATTGCTGAGAAAAACCATTTTTGACCACCAGCTTGTCTAGCATCAAGATCAAGCAGAATGTCCCGCTTGCGCCACTTACCAGCTTTGGTTTGGGCGGCCGTGCGCGTTATTACTTGCGAGTCAGCTCGTCTCAAGAGTTTGCTCAGGCGGTGGCCTTGGCTCGGCAACTCAAGATACCTCATCTCATTTTTGCCGGCGGGAGTAATGTCGTTTTCTCCGATCAAGATTACGAGTGTTTAGTAATCCACTATCTAGACGCGAGCAAGCCGGTGCTTAGGGAAACAGGCTCTGGAGTGGTGCTGGAGGCCTCCGCAGGCCTCGCCTTGGCGAGTTTGATCAAGAGCAGTATCAACCACAGCTTGGCTGGTTTGGAGGCGCTCTCGGGCATCCCGGGGACTGTGGGGGGCGCTATTGTGGGCAATGCCGGCGCTTATGGTCAGAGCATCTCAGACAAGATTACTGAAGTAGAAATCTTTGACGGCAAAAGAGTGCGCTGGATCAAGAGAGTGGCTTGCAAGTTTGCTTATCGTGATAGCGTCTTTAAAGATAAAAATTCGCCGGCTGGCGAGTGGTTGGTCTTGCGGGTGCGGTTTGCGCTGGAGAAAGGAGATAAGAAAAAGTTAGCGCAGAAGTCGCGGGAGATCATCAGGATCAGGAACGAGAGATATAAGCCGGGTCTCAAGTGCCCGGGGAGCTACTTCAAAAACGTCCTGGTAAAAAATGTTTCTCAGAAAGCGTTAAGCAAAATAGACAAAGTGAAAATTATAGACGGCAAGATCCCGACTGGTTACTTGCTTGAATCAGTTGGCGCGCGAGGGATGCGTGAAGCTGATATAGAAGTGGCGAGCTTCCACGGCAATTTATTATTTAATAACGGCAAAGGCAAAACCAAAGATGTCAAAATTCTTGCGGAAAAACTAAAGAAATTAGTCTGGCGGAAATTTGGTATCAAACTTGAGGAGGAAGTGAGATATATTTGACAGATTTAGAACTATTTGCTAATATAGAGCTCGGTAATCAAGCTGATTTGTTCAGCAGAAAGTGAGGTCTTTGTGATTAAAAAAGAGTTTTTCGGATTATTGCGGCGGGCGGTAGGGTCAGGGTCTTTCCAGGCATTCGTTAATAGCTTTGGTCAGGTCCGCCTACGTCGAGGAAAGAGTTGTCGATGTTTTTGCCCTATCGAGGCCGTTGTCTTCTTCCTGACCGGGAAATTTGTAAAAGTTGAGACCGAGTTGGAGGCGTACAATTATCTGGGTATCCGAGAAAGTGTGAGCTATAGCATCATTGATGCTGCCGACATGGATTACTACGATAGGGATGCATGGTGTGGTTGCTCGGTCGTTCGCGCACGACAATACCGCCGTCTCCTACTGCACGCCTGCGGCTTGCCGATGCCGAAGCGGAAGAAAGTGGCATAGTCTGCAATCAAAAGCCCAGCGCGATGACTCGCGCTGGGCTGATTTTTTTTTTGCGATTGCTTAGCTGGCGGCTTGGGCGTGATCATTTACATCTTTCTTGTGCTTCTCCTTGTGCTCGTCAAAGCGGTCGCTCTGGATCCGGAGGAAGCAATAAGGGCAAGTCTCGCAACAGCTCTCTTTTGTTCCTGGATCTTTTCGGTGCTCGGGGCAACGATCCGCTTGGACCCACGGTTCCTCTCGCACGCGCAGCACTCTTTCTTGCTCTGGCATAGTCTGTCTCCTTACAGAATCTTGGCCTCTTTTGGGAACTATACTGTTTTTGAGACTAACACTAAATTGTGTTACAGTACAAGCGCAAATATGACTGCTTCTAATACTGACTCGGGAACTGATTTACAGCTCACTGTTGGCTTGGAGATCCACGCGGAGCTCAAGACGGAGACTAAGATGTTCTGCCGGAGCAAGAACGATCCGGATGAAAAGAAGCCAAACGTGAACGTCTGTCCGGTTTGCCTCGCGCATCCGGGGACTCTGCCTACTCTCAACAAAAAGGCGATAGAGCACGTCTTGCGCGTGGGCTTGGCGCTGGGCGGCAAGCTGGCTGACTATACAGAATTTGACCGGAAAAATTACTTTTATCCAGATATACCGAAAGGTTATCAGATCAGCCAGTACAAGTTCCCGTTAGTTGCTGGCGGGAAACTGAACGGCGTGGAGTTGACGCGGATTCACTTGGAGGAAGATACGGCGCGGAATCAGCATAGTGACGAGCAAGATGGCGAGAGTTTGGTGGATCATAACCGCGCTGGTGTGCCGCTGATGGAGCTGGTTACCGAGCCCGTCATTACTAGTGCTAAGCAAGCTGGCGACTTTGCGCGCGAGTTCCAGCTCTTGCTGAGATACTTAGACGTGAGCGAGGCGAATATGGAGAAGGGCGAATTGCGAGTGGAGGCGAATATTTCCGTAGCGCCGGCCGGAGACCCCTCGACGGGACTCGGGGTAAAGGGAACAAAAGTGGAAGTGAAGAATCTCAACTCTTTTAGGTCTGTTGAAAAAGCAATTGAATACGAACTAGCGCGGCAGAAGCGAGCGCTGGAGAAAGGCGAGAAGATTGTGCAAGAGACACGCGGCTGGGACGACGCCAAAGGCGAGACTTATTCGCAACGCAAAAAAGAATCTTCTCACGACTACAGATATTTTCCTGATCCAGATTTGCCTAAATTAAAAATTAGCGAAATTGCTGAATTTGCTGAAGCAAATTTAAGTAAAACGATCCCCGAATTGCCGTGGCAGAAGCGGGAGCGCTTGCTCGCGCTGGGCTTGCAAGCGCAGGACGTGGAAGCGTATGTGAGCGATCTAGAATTAGGGCATTATTTTGAGCAGGTGATCGCTGGACTATCTGATTCTGGTCTGGCCAAAACCGCTTCTAATTTTATCTCTAACGATATTGTGGGTCTATTGAAGAAAGATGAGAAGTTAAAATTGCCGGCTGTTTCTAGTTTGGTAAAAATTATTAAATTATTTAGCGAGAAAAAGTTTAATTCTCGCCAGGCTAAAGATGCGCTTGAGAATCTGGTAAAACATGGGACGGAAGCAGTGGAAGGCGCGAGTGTAGATTTAGGCGAAATTATTACTCAAATTATCGCTAGCAACTCTAAAGTGGTAGCAGAATATCAGAGTGGCAAGACGAGTGTTTTGCAGTTTTTAGTCGGCCAGGGGATGAAGTTGAGCAAGGGGAGCGCTAATCCGGAGGCGTTGAAAGAGATGCTGGAAAAAGCTTTAAAATAGGCCTCAAAACGCTGTTGCTTGCCAACGACTTGACAATTTCTGCCCATTTGCTATACTTGACCTTGTAAGTGTTTTCTCGCGATGTATTCTTACGCTTTGGCGCTAAGGAGGACCAGGAGAAAAAGCTGGCAATAAGCTGGCAAAGTCGCCTTACACCATTGTTAAACAACTCAATAAATGGCTAAGAAATTGTATGTCGGTGGCCTGCCTTACGCTACCACTGAGGATTCGCTGAAAAGCGCTTTCGCTCAGGCTGGTAACGTGGAGTCTGCCAACATCATCATGGATCGGATGACCGGTCGCTCTAAGGGCTTCGGTTTCGTCCAGATGGTCACTGATGAGGAAGCCGACAAGGCTATTGAAATGTGGAACGGCAAGGAGTTTGAGGGTCGCAAGTTGACCGTCAACGAGGCCCGCCCACTGGAGGCTCGTCCTCCTCGCCGCAACGGCGGTTTCGATCGCGGTGGCAGCAACTGGTAATTCACCAGTCCTGTGCACAAGAAAAACTCTCCCAGTAAAACGGGGGAGTTTTTCTTTTAGTTCTTGTTGTTTGTCTCAAGTCTTGACAATTTCTACCCATTTGCTATAATTGAGGCAGGAGGTTTTGTTATGAACGTAAAGTTCTTTAAACGGCTGATCAGACCCTTTTGGCGTCCTTGGTGGTTGCGTTGGTGTTGGTGGCTGGAGACTAAAAACCTGGAGTTGGATTTACATCTGCCAACCCACCATCAACCGATGAGATGGTGTCGTAATCTTAAGGTTCTGGGATTCAGTAATGTGGGAGAGGTTACTTGTGTGGAATTGAGTGGCACAGAGAATGGGTTTCCTCTCTATTCAGTGTCTCACATTTGCGGCATTACAATCCGCGTTGTAGATCCAGGACACCCAGATTAGGTCTGACAGAAACGCCGCGCTCAAGATTTGGGCCGGCGTTTTCTATTGCCAAGAACCACTTCGTCTGCTATATTTAGCTCTCGCCGCTCCTGCGGCTAAAATTTTTCGCTTTTTATTTTTAATTATTAAAGTAATGGAAATCAGGAACGTTGCTATCATCGCGCACGTTGACCACGGCAAGACCACACTGGTGGATGCGCTTTTGCGTCAGAGCAAAACTAAAATCTCTAAAGAGACTAGCGAGAAGGGGGATTTGATCATGGACTCTAACGACCTAGAGCGGGAGAGAGGTATTACTATTTTTGCCAAGAACGCGGCGGTGAAGTGGGGCGAGCTGAAGATAAATATTATTGATACGCCCGGCCACGCGGACTTTGGCGGTGAGGTGGAACGCGTGCTCAAGATGGCCGATGGCTGTTTGCTCTTGGTTGATGCCAAAGAGGGTCCAATGCCGCAGACTAGATTTGTGTTGAAGAAAGCATTGGCTCTGGGTCTCAAGATTATTGTGGTGGTAAATAAAATAGATAAGCCAGACGCGCGGGTGGATTACGTGCTAGATAAAACTCTGGAATTATTTCTGGAACTGGGGGCGAGTGACGAGCTGGCTAATTTCCCCGTGCTCTATGCGTCCGCTCGTGCTGGTCTGGCCGGCAGGGAAGCTGATTTGAGTAAAATGACAGATATCGCGCCGGTCTTTGAGATGATTATTAAGGAGATCAAGCCGCCGGCTGGAGATCCAAATCAACCTCTGCAGATCTTGGTGACCACTATTGCTGGTGACGAGTGGAAGGGTCGGATTGCCACCGGCCGGGTGGAACGTGGCCGAGTTAAGTCGGGGCAGGAGATTGCGCACATCAACCGGAACGGGGAGATCAAGAAGATGCGCTTAGTCTCGCTTATGACCTTTGAGGGCCTGGCGCGCGTAGATGCGGCCGAGGCCGAGGCGGGCGATATTGTGGCCATTGCCGGCTTGCCGGAGGTGATGATTGGCGAGACGATCGCTGATGCTAATACGCCGGAGGCTTTGCCAGTGCTCAAGATAGAAGAGCCAACGGTTAAGATCACTTTGCTGGTCAACGACTCGCCAGTGGCCGGGCGCGAGGGGCAGTTTACGACTTCTCGCCAGATCCGCGAGCGGCTCTATAGAGAACTGGAGAACGATATGGCGCTGAGAGTGGAAGATTCTGATACACAGAAGGGTTGGATCGTTTCCGGCCGTGGCGAGCTCCACTTGGCTATTTTAATAGAAAGATTAAGACGCGAGGGTTATGAGCTGCAGGTGTCTCGCCCGCAGGTGATCGTCAAGCAAGAGGGCGATAGAGAACTCGTTCCACATGAGGAGTTGTTTATTGAAGTGCCAGAGCAGTACTCTGGTGCAGTGATCGAGAAGCTGGGCAGGCGCCATGCCGAGATGCAGGACTTCCAGACTGAGGGTGGCGTGGCTAATCTGCACTTTATCATCCCCACGCGTGGCTTATTTGGTTATCGCAATGAGTTCCTGACGGATACGAAAGGCTTGGGGATCATGAACTCCAGCTTCCATAGTTACAAAGAAGATAGTAAGAGCTGGAATGAGAAAGAGCGCGGTTCTCTCGTGGCGAGTGAAGCTGGCCAGACTTTGCTCTATTCTCTGGTGAGCTTGCAAGAGCGGGGCGTGCTCTTCTATGGCCCTGGCGAACAGGTCTATGTGGGTCAGGTTGTGGGCGAGCACTCGCGGCCGGGCGACCTGCGGGTGAACCCGTGCAAAGCCAAGCAGCTCTCTAATATGCGCAGTAAGGGTGATGGTGGTGCTGAACACTTTAATAAACCGCGAACCATGGGTCTGGAAGACGCGCTGGAGTATATCGGCGATGACGAGCTAGTAGAGGTTACACCCAAGAGCATCCGGATCAGGAAGATGATCTTGGACGAGGCAGAGGCTAGGCGGATCGCGCGGGGGATCAAGAGTTAAAAAATAAACCGCCCAGAGCAAGGTGCTCGGGGCGGTTTTGGTTAAACAGGAAGAGAAATTAGTTGGGAATGGGGATGAGAATGTCCTTGGGAACAGTGACGTGCATCCCGCGAGTGCTCTGGAGAGTTGCATGGCCCGCTACAATCTCGCAGACCTTGAAACTCCCATGCAGCTCATTTTTGTCCCGGATGCGCTCTTGGACTCTGTCACGCACGTGTCTCTTCATGTCGTGAACATTCAGCCTGACGACTGCGCCAACGGTAATACTCCGACCACTCGCATTCATTACTAACCTCCCTGTGAAAAAAGAAAAGATGTGAAGAACTCCCCGGGGACTAGTCTAACAAATCTGTTATAATAGCGTCAACGGCTAACTAAACCATGTCTAATAAGTTTATTGTCTGCGGGATGGGGGGATCGGCGTTGGCGGCGGGCTTGTGGCGTGTGGCCGAGCCGGGTTTGGATCTCTTGATTCACCGCGATTACGGCTTGCCGCGCGTGCCGGATTATTTTTTGCGAGAAAGTCTGATTATCTTGAGTTCTTATTCTGGCAACACAGCAGAAGTGCTGGACACAGCGGGTAAAGCTCTGGCGGTAAATCTAAATCTCGCTGTCATCACCAGCGGCGGCTCTCCAACCCCGCTCGGGGTAAACAAATTATTAGACTGGGCTAAAGAGCATAATATCTCGTCCTCGCTCTTGCCAACTGGCTACGAGCCGAGGCTAGCCCTGGAACCGGCCTGTGAGGCTCTGGGGGCCCTGCTGGCGCAAGATAAACCGCCGGCAAGGTCAGACATTGCTACTATCTCCAAACCTGATCTGGCGGCTGGTCTCGCAAACAAGATCCCGGTGATTTATTCTTCCACGCGCAATTACCCACTGGCTTATCACTGGAAGATTAGCTTGAACGAAACAGCGAAGATTCCGGCTTTCTGCAATGCTCTGCCTGAGCAGAATCACAACGAATTAGAGAGCAAATTTGATGAACGTTTTGGCTTTATCTTCCTGCGTGACGAGAGCGATGACATCAGAATAAACCAGAGATTTGAGATTCTAGAGAAAATGTACCGCGAGAGAAATCTAGCAGTTAATAATATTAATTTATCTGGCAATAGTGCGTGGGGAAAAATCTGGCAGTCTGTGGCTCTCGCTGAGCAGACAGCGCTTGCTCTCGCCACTGCGCAAGGGATTGCTGATCCGGAAAAAACAGAGACAATCGCAGAGTTTAAGAAACAGATTTAATTAGTTAGTGAAACGGAAAGTGGAGAGGATTTGATCCGTATATTCTTTGCTTGGCACCGAAGAGTCAAAAATAAAAAAATGTCCCTTTTTCAATAATGGCAAAACTTTTCCGTAAAGTGAGTCAGGTTCTGGGGTGAGGCCATTTTCGCTTGTATCAACTATACAGAAGCGGAATATTCCTGAAGCATCGTTATCCGTGTATCTATTGGTGTCAAAGTTCTGTTGGGTGTCAAAAACGCCCGCGGCCAAACATGGTCCTACTAAAGTCATACCGTCTTTGCCTTCCACTTGTCCTGTTAAGTCTTCCGGATACTTAAACTCAAATCCATATTCGTCATTCCGGTAAGTTTGCCAGTTGGCGGTTGGGTCGCTAGCGACCGCGGTGCTCCTGTAAGTCGTAACTGGTGCTGTTGGCCAGGCGGGGGTCTCCTCAAAACCGGCCCAGGCATTAACCAGATCAGTGCGGAAGACGACTACATAACCCACACCCAGGCTGATAGCCAGCAAGATGACGAGCGTGGCGAGGAAGGGGCGCAGAGGCATCTGGAGCGCCGAGAGCTTGGAGAGCGTGCTGGGCGCGCTTGGCTCGGGTGCGGGGTGGTTGGTGACGTTAAACGGCTCGTATTGTTTGGGCGCTGGTTCGGGGTGATGGGGAGGCATGTTTTTATTTTTCTAGTTATTTTAAAATTAGCCAATCTATCTATTATAGACTAACATAGACTGAGTCTAACATGTATCTATTATTTGATGTAGGCGCCAGCAAGATGAGATTGGCTGTCTCGCGGGACGGCGAGACTTTTGAGACACCAAAGGTTGTGGCTAGTCCAGACGATGAGACAGCGATGCTAGCCAGCTTTGCGCAAACAGCGCAAGAGCTCTTAGGTAACGAGACTCCAGTGGCAATTGCTGGCGGCGTCACGCGCAAGCACGAGAACTTGAAGACGAGAATTGCCGGATTATTCGCTTGCGCTAGTTATATTGAGAACGACACAGCCATGTGTGGCTTGGGCGAGGCGCTCTCGGGGGCGGGGAGGGGGGCAGATATAGTGGCTTATGTGACTATCAGCACTGGCGTGGGTGGAGTGAAGATCGTGAATGGCAGAATTGATGAGAATAGTTCTGGCTTTGAGCCTGGCTATCAGATCATCAGCATAGACGGCGAGAATAAGACGCTGGAAGAGCTGATTTCTGGCCGTCACTTGGCCCAGAGACTAGGCAAGAGTCCAAAAGAGATTACTGATCAGGCCGTCTGGGACGGCTTGGCTGCTTATCTAGCCATCGGACTCAATAATCTGATCGTAGATTGGTCACCGGAGCTGGTCGTCTTGGGCGGGAGCATGATCACTGGCACACCGGCGATCAGTCTGGCGGCTACTGAGAAGCGCTTGCGCGAGATTTTAACCGTTTTCCCTAATATTCCAAAGCTTAAATTAGCTGAACTGGGCGACTTTGGCGGCTTGCATGGCGCTCTTCACTTTTTGCGTCAAAAATTGCAAAACTAAGTAGTTATCCACTGTTTTTATTTTGGAGAGATTTGGTCTAAAATGGAACCATTATGACCAAAAACAAAACCACGCGAGTAGCGAATAAACAGACTAAACTAAAAGAGGTACGGAAGCGCGATGGCAGCGTGGTGGCATTTGAACAAGAGCGGATCACCGCGGCGATTGGCAAGGCGATGAAGGCTTCCGGCGAGGGTGAGGAGCGCGTGGCACTGCAGGTGAGCAACGCGGTTGTTAAAGAACTACTTAAGCAAGCGCAGAAGGCCGGCAAAGCTTATTTGCCGACCGTGGAGGGCGTCCAGGACTTGGTGGAGCGGCAGTTGGTAGCGCATAACTTGCCCCAAGTTGCTAAATCTTACATTCTTTACCGTCAGCGCCGGACAGAACTGCGCCAAGAGCGAGGGGAGGTGCCTAGAGAAGTCAGAGAACTCGCCGCTGAGAGTAAGAAATATTTCCGCAATCAGTTATCAGAGTTTGTTTACTATACTACTTATTCGCGTTGGTTGGAGGATAAGAGCCGCCGGGAGACTTGGTTGGAGACAGTAGAGCGCTATCTCAGCTTTATGCGCCAGAACTTGGGCGAGAAGTTGAAAGATAAAGAATACGCGGAGATAAAAGAGTATATGCTGGGGATGAAGGCGCTCGGCTCCATGCGCTTACTCCAGTTCGCTGGCAAAGCGGCGGCCACCTCCAACGTTGCCGCTTATAATTGCGCTTATATTGCACCGGCGACCTGGCAAGACTTTGGCGAGATTATCTATATCTTGATGCGCGGCACAGGTATTGGCTACTCGGTGGAGGAGCAGACGGTGGGACAATTGCCGATTATTAAACGGCAGACCGGCGATAAGGCGACTACGTATGTGGTCCCTGATAGCGCCGAGGGTTGGGCCGATGCGCTGGTGCATGGGATGAAGGTCTGGTCTCTGGGTAAGGACGTCATCTTTGATTATTCCCAGCTCCGGCCTCGTGGCGCGCGGCTCAAGACGATGGGCGGGCGCTCTTCCGGCCCTGATCCACTTAAGAACTTACTTAATTTTACCCGTGAGCGGATGTTGGCACGCCAGGGTCGGCGGCTCAAGACGATTGATGCTCACGATATCATCTGCAAGATTGGTGAGGTGGTGGTGGCTGGTGGTGTGCGGCGCTCGGCGCTGATCTCACTCTCTGACTTAGACGATGCCGAGATGCGCGAGGCCAAGAACGGTCAGTTCTATCTCAACCAACCTCAGCGCAGCATGGCTAATAACTCTGTGGCTTATAACGAGAAGCCGACCATGGATCAGTTCTTGGACGAGTGGATTAATTTAGCAAAAGGTGGCTCGGGCGAGCGTGGGATTTTTAATCGCGGTGGATTAAAAGCGCAATTGCCAACCAGACGCTGGAAAGTCTTTGAGTCCGGTTTAGAGACTTCCGGTACCAATCCTTGTGGCGAGATCGTGCTCAAGAGCAAGCAGTTCTGCAATCTCACTGAGGTGGTGGCTCGTCCAGAGGATACTGAAGAGACGCTGATGGAGAAGGTGCGCGTGGCTACCATCCTTGGCACTTATCAGGCCACCCTCACCAATTTCCCTTACCTCTCTAAAGACTGGAAGCGCAATTGCGAGGAGGAGGCTCTGCTTGGTGTCTCAATCACCGGCCAGTGGGATTGCCCCGCGCTCCAGAAGCCAGCCGTCTTCCGCAAGCTTAAGGAAGTCGCGTTAGAGACCAATCGCAAGTATGCCGAACGCTTTGGTATTAACCGTTCTACTTGCATCACCACCGTTAAGCCCAGCGGTAACGGCTCGCAGTTATTTGATTCATCTTCTGGCATGCATCCGCGCCACGCGCCTTATTATATCCGCCGCGTGCGCATTGAGAGTCATAATCCAATCTTTAAGATGCTTAAAGATATGGGCGTGCCTTATCATCCGGAAGTGGGTCATAATCCAGATACTGCCACCACTTTTGTCCTGGAGTTTCCCATCAAGTCACCCAAGAGCAAAGTCTTTAAAGACGATCTTACCGCGCTAGAGCAGTTAGAATACTGGAAGATGGTAAAAGAGAATTATACCGAGCATAATCCATCCACTACTATTTCTGTAGGCGAGGAAGAGTGGCTCCGCGTAGGCAATTGGGTCTATGAGAACTGGGATATGATTGGCGGACTCTCTTTTCTTCCGCGCTCTAATCACGTGTACCGACTGGCGCCCTACGAGGCGATTACCGAAGAGCAGTACCAGGCGCTTGCGAGCAAGTTCCCGGTTATTGATTTCTCTAAGTTAGTCTTATACGAGCGGGAAGATGCAACAGAAGTGAAGAAAGAGCTGGCTTGTGCCTCTGGCACCTGTGAGATTGATATCGTGCCAGCACCTGTTGACTCTTCTTCGTCATCTCAGGTATAATAGCAGAGGCTCGGTGCCGGATAGTTGCCCCGATTTGCTCTTGCAAGTCGCGGGAGGAAAGTCCGAACACTCACGCTCCTGCGCGAGCAGGAAGTTAAAATGGTAGCGGGTAACGCCCGCCTGGAGTAATCCACGAGGTGCGAACAGAGACGAGTCTCGCCGCAAGGCGAGGGTGAAACGGCTAAATCCTTACCGGAGTGCAAGGTCGTGTCCAGTTTAGCTCTTGAGCTAAGCAGGAAGTGCCGCTAGAGGCTAGTCGCAAGATTAGTCCCAGATAAATAACTATTTAAACAGAATTCGGCTTATGAGTGCCGAGCCGCAAGAGTCAAAAATCCTCGCTTAAGGCGGGGATTTTTGCTAACATAAAAATTCTGATCTTATGGTGAAAAAAGTCTGGCAACTCTTGAGTCGCGAGTGGTCTGGCCTGCATGAGGCCGCTTACCTGCTTGGCTTTTTTGCCTTTCTCTCGCAGGTGCTGGCGCTGGTCCGCGATCGCTTGCTGGCGCACAGCTTTGGCGCCTCGCACGCGCTGGATCTCTACTATGCGGCCTTCCGGATTCCGGATTTTATTTTTGTCTCACTCGGTTCTCTAGTTTCTCTCTCTGTGCTCATTCCCTTCCTGCTAGAGAAGATAGATAGTTCCGAGGCTGAGGCTAAATCTTTTCTAACGCAAATTTTTTCTTTCTTTTTTCTTTTCATCAGTTTCGCGAGCATTATAATTTACTATTTCACGCCACAGCTCTTATCTTATCTGTTCCCAGAATACGCCCGCGATGCGCTCTACCCCGAGCTCGTTAGCATGAGCCGGATTCTCTTGCTCTCGCCCATCTTCCTCGGCCTTTCCAATTTCCTCGCGAGTGTGACCCAGCTCTATAAGCGCTTCTTCATCTACGCGCTCTCGCCCTTGCTCTATAATCTGGGCATCATCGTGGGCATTATCTGGCTCTACCCCAGTTTAGGCTTACCTGGCCTCACGCTGGGCGTGGTCTTGGGCGCGGTGCTACACTTCCTCATCCAGGTGCCCTTTGTGGTTGCTAGGGGATTATGGCCGCGCTTCACTCTCCGCTTGCGCTGGCCAGCGATTAAGCGCGTGGTCTTGCTCTCGCTCCCGCGCACGCTCACTTTGTCTGCCAACGAGCTGGCCAAGCTCTTCCTCATCTCTCTCGCTGCGCTCTTGGCCACTGGCTCTATCTCCGTCTTCAGCTTCGCTTTCAATCTCCAGGCCGTGCCGCTCTCTATTATTGGCGTTAGTTATTCCCTCGCCGCTTTCCCCACACTCACGCGCCTCTTCAGCAACGGCGATTCTGATAAATTTTTGCGCCAGATGATCAATTCTGCTCAGCACATCATCTTCTGGACTCTGCCCACCGTTGTACTCTTCATCGTCTTGCGCGCGCAAGTGGTGCGCGTGATCCTCGGCTCCGGCCGCTTTGACTGGTCCAATACTCGTCTCACTGCCGCCGCGCTCGCGCTCTTTGCGCTCTCCTTGGTGCCGCAGTCGCTCGCGCTCCTCTTTGTCCGCTCTTATTACGCTCGCGCGCGCACCTGGACGCCACTCTGGCTCAACGCGCTCTCTTCTGCCGCGATCATCGCCGCGAGCTACGGCCTGGTGCAGTACTTCCATAGCTCAGACACTTTCCGCTATTTTATCAGCTCGCTCTTGCGCGTAGATGCCATTGCTGGCGCAGAAGTCTTGATGCTCCCGCTCGGCTTCTCGCTCGGCCTCTTCCTCAATCTCCTCCTGCACTGGCGCTTTTTTCATCGTGACTATCCCGGCTTCTCTCGCCCCGTTTGGCGCAGCTTCTGGCACAGTTTCTCCGCCTCTGTCCTCGCCGGCGTGGTAACTTATCTTTTCCTAAATATCCTGAGCACCGTCTTTAACCTCAATACCTTCTCCGGCATCTTCCTGCAAGGCTTGCTCGCTGGTCTTGCCGGCATCGCCGCGCTCATCTTCTTCCTCCACCAGTTCGGCAGTCATGAACTGCGCATAGTTTGGCAGACTCTGCACCGCAAGATCTGGGGCTCGCAGATTGTGGGTCCGGATCCGGATTTAAGCTAGTTTTAGAGCCATATTTTGCCCAAATAGGGGAAAGTGCTTGACTTTTAAACTTGTTTGGTATATAATAAGGTCTGGAGGCTAGATTCTAGCCACGACCCAGCGTCCTGGGACTGGTCATTTATAAATGGGAGTTGCGTATGGAAACTGGTCGCAAAGCTATGAGTAGGCGAATGGCGTTGGCCATTGCACTGCTGGTTTGGGCAGCTGTCGTGACAGTGGGTGGGGTTTTGGATTATTTTTACCCCACCTCATCCACAGATCGGTGGATTTCCACTGGCAAAAACTGAATTACCAGTTTTTGCCAAGTCAGCGCACGACCTTCGGGTACGGCGCTTTTTCTTTTGCATTTTCTCTATTTTCCTGTAGATTTAATGGGCTGTATGGAACTAAAAAATATCAGGAATTTCTCTATTATTGCGCACATTGATCACGGCAAGAGCACGCTGGCTGATCGTCTCTTGGAAGTGACGCACACGATTGAGAAGCGCAAGATGCGCGAGCAGGTGCTGGACATGATGGACTTGGAGCGCGAGCGGGGGATTACTATCAAGATGCAACCCGTTAGGATGCGCTACGCGCTATCTAACGGGTCAGGGCCGGGGCAAGAATATTTACTCAACTTGATAGATACGCCGGGGCATATAGATTTTTCTTACGAAGTCTCGCGGGCGCTCAAAGCGGTGGAAGGAGTCTTGTTGCTGGTAGATGCGACCCAGGGCGTGCAGGCACAGACTTTTACTGTCCTCAACCTCGCGCGCGAGCTGGGACTCGCGATTATTCCGGTTTTAAACAAAATAGATTTGCCAGTAGCGCGAGTACATGAGACGGAGCAGGAGATCATGGACTTGCTTAAGTGCGACGCGGCAGAAATTATAAAAGTCTCGGGTAAAACTGGCGCGGGGGTGGATGATCTATTGCAGAAAATTGTTGAGAAAATTCCGGAACCGAAAACTGAATTTGCCGGCCATAATCCGCGCGCGCTGGTGTTTGATTATTCTTATTCTAATCATCAGGGCGTGATCGTGTACGCGCGTATCTTTGATGGCGAAATTAAGAAGGGTGATAAATTAAAGTTCGCTGCGGCCCGTGATGAGTTCACGGTGCTAGAAGTAGGCGCGCTGGCGCCGGAGAAGAAGCAATTGGATAAATTAAGCGCAGGCGAGATTGGCTATATCGTGACCGGACTCAAGCGCGCTGGCCAGGCTAAAGTGGGTGATACTGTGACCAGTGCGAGCCAGGCTCTGCCGGCCTTCTCTGGCTATGCCGAGCCGGCGCCGGTAGTCTGGGCGAGCGTGTATCCGGAGGATGCGGACGACTTTGTGGCGCTAAGACAGTCGCTGGAGAGATTAAAATTATCTGACGCGGCGCTCTCGTTTACCGAGGAGTCTTCAGGAGCATTGGGCCGCGGCTTCCGAGCCGGATTTTTGGGATTATTGCATCTGGAAATAGTGATAGAGCGCCTCAAGCGCGAATTTAATCTCAGTTTGGTTGTTACCTCGCCCAGCATTGGCTATCAGGTGAAAGATAAAAAAACCGGCAAAGCAGAATTAATTTACGCGCCGCACTTGTTCCCGGAAGAAACGAGAGATTATGACATAGAAGAGCCTTGGGTCAGCGCGTCTATCATCTTGCCGCCGGCTTATCTTGGCAACGTGATTAAATTATTTAACGATCATGAAGTGAATTTGCTCAATACTAATAACTTTAGCGACGATAGAACGGTTCTAGAAGTAGAATTGCCTCTGCGAGAATTGATGAGACACTTTTTTGACGAGCTAAAGAGCGCGTCTTCCGGCTTTGCCTCTTTTTCTTATCAGCTTATTGGCTTGCGTCCGGCAGAAGTGACCAGACTGGATGTGCTGGTAAATAGCGAATCAATCGCGCCCTTCTGTCGCGTTGTTTCTAAAAATAAAGTGGAAAGTGAATCAGAGTCTGTAGTAGAGAAGTTATTTAAAGTTCTACCTAAGCAGTTGATCACGATTAAAATCCAAGCTAAAGCACTGGGTCGGATCATCTCGTCCCGCACTATCTCAGCTCTCAGGAAAGATGTAACAGATTACCTCTACGGCGGTGATATCACGCGCAAAATGAAGCTGCGCGAGAAGCAGAAGAAGGGGAAGAAGAAGATGCAGAGCCGCGGCTCGGTCAATATCCCGCCGGACGTCTTCCTCAAGATGGTCGGCTCGGATAAATAGTCTGTAGTCTAGTGTAGACTAGACGAAGAGCGAGGCGCTATAGAGCAGGACCATGCCGAGGATCACTATAACGCTGACGATGGTCCAGATGATCTGCAGGCTCTTCTTGTGCTTTTGGTTAAGAATCATGCCAAGATAGTATAATATATAGTGGATGATGGCAAAAAGGCAACCTGGTCGCGGCTGGCGCCGCCACATCGCTACTCCCTACGCAATTGGCTTGGTGCTCTTGCTCAGCTTGCTCCTCGCGCAAGCGGTCTGGGGAGCGTTCCGTAAACAGCGCTTGGCTAGCCGCGAGCGGGAACGAGTAGCCGAGGAATTGGCGCAGTTGGAAGCGCGGCAGAAACAGCTGGAAGGCGATATTGCTCTGCTCCAGACAGAGCCTGGCTTGGAGCGGGCGATTAGGGAAAAGTTTCTAGTCGCTCAGGAGGGAGAGAGGGTGGTGGCGCTGGTGCCCGGGTCTGGACCGGCGAGCACTAGTGTGGCAACCTCTAGTGACGACTCCTGGTGGCGTGGTTGGTGGAAGAGGCGGGATTAGTTCAGTGGCAGAATGCGTGCTTCCCAAGCATGAGACGCGAGTCCGATTCTCGCATCCCGCACTTGAAAATTGTTCTAATAATGTTACAATCCTTATCTTCTATTATCTATCTCAGAACCATCCCAATTTATGCCCAAGCGCATTAGAAAGCAAAATAGACCGTCAAAGATTTCCACCCAATTTGCCAGTCAGTTAGCCCTGGGTATCTTGGTGTTGTTTATCCTCGTCAGCGTCTACTCTCTCTTTGCTGATACCAGCGTCAAGCCGCGCGAGTTGCCAATCTCGGAACTGGCGCGTTCTATCAGCGCTGGCGAAGTGGGTGCAATAACTGTCTCTGGTAATGACTTGGAGATCACTCTCACTTCCGGCGAGTTGGTGGAGTCCAAGAAAGAGAGCGAGGCCGCGCTCTCGGAGCTACTGCGTAATTATGGCGTTTCGGCAGAAGCCTTGAGCACAGTGGCGGTGGAGGTGGTGGAGCAGAGCGGCTGGGCCTACTGGCTGGCCAGCCTCTTGCCTTTTATCCTGCCCCTTATCTTTATTATCTTTTTCTTCTGGCTCATCTCCAAGCAAGTCCGTGGCGCTAGCATGCAAGCACTCAGCTTTGGCCAGTCTAAGGCCAAGATTATTGATCCCGCAGACTCCAGTCAGCGGATTACCTTTAAAGACGTAGCCGGCGTGCGGGAGGCTAAAGAAGAGTTATCAGAGATTGTGGACTTCTTAAAGAATCCGAAAAAGTTTCTAGATATCGGCGCGCGGATCCCTAAGGGCGTACTCCTGATGGGTGCGCCAGGCACGGGCAAGACTTTGCTGGCGCGTGCCGTAGCTGGTGAGGCACAGGTGCCCTTTCTCTATCTCTCTGGTTCTGACTTCGTAGAGATGTTTGTGGGCGTAGGCGCCAGCCGCGTGCGGGACTTGTTTAGACTAGCCAAGAAGCTCGCGCCGTCTATTATCTTTATTGACGAGATAGACGCTATCGGCCGGCATCGTGGCTCTGGCATGGGCGGCGGCAATGACGAACGCGAGCAGACACTGAACCAGATCTTGGTAGAGATGGACGGCTTTGAGCCGAACGAGAAGCTGATAGTGATGGCGGCGACTAATCGTCCGGATGTGCTTGATCCAGCACTCTTGCGCCCGGGCAGATTTGATCGGCGAGTAATCTTAGATAATCCAGATATTAGAGACAGAGAAGAGATCTTGCAGATCTATACTAAGAAGAAGCCGCTTGGCCCGGACGTGAACTTGCGCGTGATCGCTGAGCGCACACCCGGCTTCTCTGGTGCCGACCTGGCTAACTTGATGAACGAGGGCGCGATCCTAGCCGCGCGGGAGAACCGGACCGAGATCAGTCAGTATGATCTGATCAGAAGTGTAGAGAAGGTGATGCTCGGCCCCGAGCGCAAGAGCCATATACTCTCGGCACAGGAGAAGAAAATCACCGCTTATCATGAGATGGGTCACGCGCTGGTTGCTTCTGTTTTACCAGCTGCTGATCCAGTCCACAAAGTCTCAATTATCTCGCGCGGGCACGCGGCGGGCTACACGCTCAAGTTGCCTTTTGAGGATAAAAAATTGCAGAGCCGGCAAGAGTTCTTAGATGATATTGCTGTTTCTCTAGCTGGCTACGCGGCGGAGAACTTGATCTTTGGCGATATCACCACTGGCGCCAGCAACGACATCGCTGTTTCCACCAGCCTCGCCCGCAATATGGTGACCAAATATGGCATGAGCGACAAACTCGGCCCCATCGCTTTTGAGACCGGCGCACCCAAGCTCTGGCTTGGACAAGATACGGGCCGCGAGAGCTTCAGTTCCGAGTCTGTGCAGGCGGTAGTAGATGCCGAGGTGAGCAGGATCATGACGGAGGCGCTCGCGCGTGCCAAGCAGGTTCTCACCGATAAGCGCGCGGCTCTGGACGCGATGAGTGAGGAGCTGATTAAAGTAGAGACGATAGATCGCGAAGACTTTGATAAACTCTTGATTGTGAACGGCATCAAGCCCAAGGCTTCTACTATGGCCGATTCTGTGCCAATATCATAGAGTCGCCGCGACCCGTAGCTCAGTTGGTTAGAGCACCGAGCTTATACCTCGGCGGTCCTTGGTTCAAATCCAAGCGGGTCGACAGGTTTACTTTTCTTGAGAAAAGGGTAGTCTTGATAGAGCTTAGAATAAAGGAGGTCTTTATGTTTGTACGAAGCATTGTCATTGACGGAGAGAGTTGTTGTCCGGAATGTAGGGGTGTAATAAAAGACAGATTACCGGATGATCTCAAAAAAGAGCAACCGTGTGCTGTTCTGGAATGTGGCAACACGCATCATCGGGTTTGTTCTTGTGGGAAAACCTGGTGCATCGATTTTGAAGAAAAATAACACTCTCTCGAAACCATCCAATCACCCTGGATGGTTTTTTTACTCAAAATGTATCTCGCTCTTCTGCTCACTTAATTTTTGTTTAATTAACTTGTGGTTTTTTAATTCTGGATCAGTTTTCAGCAAACTCTGCGCTTCTGATCTGGCCGCTTCTACCATTTTTAAGTTCCTGATTGCTTCCATGCCAATGTCTGATAAGCCCCACTGCTTGCCAGCCGTGAGCGAGCCGGCACCGCGGAGGGCGAGGTCCAGCTCGGCGAGCTCAAAGCCGTTCTTGGCTTTCTCTAGTGCTTTCAATCTCTGGTTTTCTTGCCCCGATGCTTTGCTGGTAAAGAGATAACAATGAGCTTGGTGACTGGAGCGCAAAACCCGCCCGCGCAACTGATGCAATTGCGCCAAGCCGAATCGTTCTGCGCCTTCTATGATGATGATAGTCGCGTTGGGCACGTTCACGCCCACCTCCACCACACTTGTGGCCACGAGTATATCAATTTTCCCGCTTGCGAAGTCGCTCATGACCTCTTCTTTATCACCAGATTTCATCTTGCTGTGCACCAAGCCAACATTGAACTCCGGAAAGATTTTCTCTTGCAGTTTTTTCTGTTCTGCCTTCGCTGATTTAGTCTGGAGCGCCAATTCTTTGCTTGGATCCGGTTCGTCTATTCTCGGGCAGATCACGTACGCTTGTCGGCCGTTTTTTAATTCTGCACGGATGTGAGCATAAGCCTGCGCGCGCTTATCCTCCGGCACGATTTCGGTTTTTACCTGCTTGCGGCCAGCTGGTAGTTCGTCCAGTAGCGTTAGATCTAAATCGCCATAGATGGTGAGTGCTAGAGTCCTGGGGATTGGCGTGGCGGTCATGGAGAGTAAGTGTGGAGCTCTGGTTTCGCTTTTTCTCACCAATTTAGCTCTCTGCATCACACCAAATCTATGTTGCTCATCAATAATCACGTAAGCGAGATTTTTAAACTCTACCGCTTTCTGGATCAGCGCGTGGGTGCCGATGAGGATCGGTATCTCGCCATTAGCGACCCACTTCAATAATTGTGTTCGGGAAATATTAGTGTAGCCGCTCGGGTTAATTTTAGACGGAAACTTATAACAACCTGCGCCTGTAATTAAACCAATCTGCACGCGGGGCAGATATCTAAAATAATTGATAAAAGATTCAAAATGTTGCTTGGCTAAGATTTCTGTCGGCGCCATGTAGGCTACTTCGTAACCTGCGCTCACTGCGGCGAGCGCGGTGCTAGCCGCCACGGCCGTCTTGCCAGAGCCCACGTCGCCTTCTAATAATCTAGTCATCGGCTCTGGTTTGCTGAAGTCGCTCAAGATTTGCGCGATTGCGCGCTCTTGCGCGCCGGTTAATGGGAAGGGGAATCTGGCGGCAAAGTCGTTGATAATTTTCCGGTCTGTCTTTAATGTATACGCTTTCTCGTTCTGATAATTTAATTTTGCCCGCAAACGTGAGAGCTGAATGAAAAATATTTCCTCAAACGCGAACCTCTTCCGCGCGGCTACGCTATCTCTCTCGGTGCGCGGCGAGTGGATCCAGATCAGAGCAGTCTCTAGGGCTGGTAAATTATATTTTTTTAAAATCTCCGCCGGCAGGGCATCAGTGAGATTTTTCTGCACCTCTGATTTTAAGATTTTCTTGATTGCATGCGTGAACCAGAGGGAAGAGAGCCCGCGCGTCTCGGGGTAAACCGGCATCAGGTAATTAGCTTCCTCGCCGCTCTCACTGGCAAAGAGCGTCTCGCTATTGCCGCTGCTATTCTCCGCCGGATCAATTTCCGGATTAGCCAGATATAATTCGCCTTTGCGCTCGGTGACTTTGCCAACCAGGCGCGCGTATTTGCCGATCACTACCTTTTTAGCCAGATAAGGCTGATGGAACCACACGGCTTTGATCTTTCCTGTCTGATCTTCCAGCGTTACTTCACCAATCGCCATTTTCTTTTTCCACGCCTTGCTGGTTTTGGCGCTTTTCACCAAGCCATAGATAATCACTTCCTCGCCGACTATTAATTCTGCTATTTTCTTTTCCGGAAGTTGCTTACCGTAGCGCGCGGGGAAATAAAATAACAAATCACGCACAGTTTCCAACCGCAATTTTTCCAAACCTCGTGTTTGGAACGAGTTGAGACGGGGAAAGTGTTGGGCAATCAGATCGCTCGCTTGCATGGGCTTAATCTTAAGTTTATTTTGCCTTATCCACAACCGGCTTGCTTTCTTCCTCGCTTGGCGTTAGTCTAATTAGTGAGAGGTCGTCCCTTTCTGCCAGCCAATCCTTGGGTGATTGGAGGGATGGGTTCCTCACATCTAGCTGGCCTGCTCGGCCATTGGACTGGCGGTTTCTCCGCCAATGGTCCACCTAAAGACAACCCGAGATAGTCCCGATCAGTACGATCCAGGACCGTCTCGGGTTTTTTATTTCGCTAAAACTTCTTTGTGTCTAAAACAAGTTACCAAGTGATCGTTTATCAGTCCCGCTCCTTGCATGAAGGCATAACAAACTGTGGAACCGCAGAACTTGAAGCCGCGCGCTTTCATATCTCTTGCCATCTTGTCTGATTCTGGACTGGTAGAACTTAGGTCGCTATTTTGCCGGTGCTGATGGACGATTGTTTTATCACCCACAAAGCTCCAGATGTATTTGCTGAACGTGCCAAATTCAGCTTTTACTTTTAGATAGGCTTGCGCGTTAGAGATCGTGCCAAAAATTTTCAGCTTATTTCTGATAATTCCGGCATCTAGCAAGAGTTTACTTATTTTTGCATCAGAATAGCTCGCGATTTTCTCTGCATTGAAGTTATCAAAGGCTCGCCTAAAGTTTTCGCGTTTATTGATGATAATCTGCCAACTCAGTCCGGCTTGGAAGGTGTCTAGCACCACGTACTCAAAGAGCTTCTGATCATCACGGCAAGGCACGCCCCACTCGGTGTCGTGGTAGGCGAGCATCAGCGCGTTCTGGCCAGGCCAGGTGCAACGGAGCCGTGTTCTCGGATCGCTATATTCTTGTCCCAAATCTAAAGTTGTCTAGCCCTGCTTCTTGAGCTTAACTGCGTAGTGGCCGGGCGGCAAGAGTGCCAGAGCGGCGCTGGTGGCGAGGAGTACTAGATTGGAGCTATAGCTATCAAAGCCGCCTTGTCCGGAGACGCTATAGATGGCCACAAACATGATGATCGCCAATAGCCAGCCGCTCCACTTGGTGAGTACGCCCACGATGAGTGCCAAACCGCCAAGCAGCTCAATAGTAGATACCAGATAAGCCCAAAATGGCGCAAAGCCGAGCGTGGCAAAAAAGCCAATAGTGCTGGGCATGTCTTGCCACTTAAGCCAGCCCGCGCGGAGGAAGATGATACCCACTACCACGCGCAAGATTAGCAATGCCCAGTCGTAATGCTTTTGTTTCATTTTAATTTATTTTTTGTTAACAATTTTAAACTGATAAAACTAAGTCTCTATTATACCGCAATCAATCGCTAATCCGACCATCACTGAGGTGGATAACGCGGTTGGTGAGGCGCGCATACTCCGGCTCGTGAGTGACCATTACGATCGTCTGGCCCTCGCGGTGCAGGTCCAGGAAGGCGTCCAGCACTAGTTGAGAGGTGGCGCTATCCAAGTTGGCCGTGGGCTCGTCGGCAAAGAGGATCTCCGGATCATGACTGATGGCGCGGGCGATGGACACGCGCTGTTGCTCGCCGCCAGAGAGCTGGCTAGGCAGGTTGCCAAGTCGCGCGCCCAGACCCAGACGCTCTAGCGCGTTCTGAGCTCTCTTGCTGGCTTGCGACTGGGTCTCGCCCATCTGGAGGAGGGGGAGCATCACGTTCTCTAGCGCGGTGAGACTGGGCAGGATGGCATAGTCTTGGAAGACGTAACCCATCTCTCTGAGCCTGATCTTGGTGCGCTCGCTCTCGCCGGCGCCGCTCACGTTGCGATTATTAAGATAAACTCGGCCGCTAGTGGCGTGATCTAGCAGTCCAAGCTGGTAGAGCAGAGTGCTCTTGCCCGAGCCGCTCTTGCCGGTGATGGCCACGAACTCACCCTCTTTTACTTCCAAGCTCACGTCGTTAAGCGCGTAGAGTTCATCGGCGCCGCTCTGGTACTTTTTCACTAGATTTTCTGCTCTCAGCATAATTTATTTTTTAAATTTTTGGCAAAATTATCGGCCTAAAATCGCGTCTAAAGTGTTTTGTTTAGTTACGATCCGAGCTGGAATATAGCCGGCAATCATTGTGGCCAGGAAGAGAACAATTGCGCGGATGAGAGTGCCAGAGGCAGTGGCGACCAAGATGCCGTCGGAGAAGGGGAAATTGATCGGATAAGCGGTGAAGTAGGGCTTGAGTACCAGGAAGACGATCAGTGAGCCCAAGATCATGCCACCAAGCGCATAGAAGAGTGACTGAATGATGTAAGAGATCTCTATTGCTGTATTACTGATACCCACGCCCTTCATGATCCCGATATAGCGCCGGCGGGTGATGGCGTTAACAAAGATCACAATAAAAATGGTAATACAGGCTACCACCAAGCCAATAGAACCAATCACATTACCGAGGAGGGCAAAGGTTTGCTTGAGATCTTTAATAAATTTCGGCTCACCCTCTTCGGCTGTTTGCACTTTGGCATAAGCGTCTATGCCGCGCGCGAGCATGGCGCTCTTTACAGCTAAGGGGTCAGCTCCTGGTGTGATCTTCACCGCAATCTCTCCAGCGTTATAGTCATATCTGCCGATGATTCCCCTGAGTTGCCTATCTGTGAAAAAGACACGGCGATCAATCTCATCTACTTTACTCCTCAGTATCCCTTTAACGCGCACCTCACGCACACTCTCGCCAATAGTGATCCTGATCTTGTCTCCCACATACACGTTCTTGAGCGAGGGAAAAGTAGTGCTATCAAAGCCGAGATAACGATCCAGCAACATTGCTCCCAGCAATACCTCATCATAATCTCCCGGGGCCAAATACTCGCCCTCCACCACGCGCTCGGAGAGTTGGCCGATTTTATCTTCTGCTACCGGGTCAATACCAGCGATGGTTGTGCCCACTTGCTCGGGTAGCTCGGTAGGTTTGCGCGAGACTTTCCAGTTTGCTTCCAATACACCGCTTGCCGTGTAACGCGCACTCACGCCAGCGATGCCGGGCAGGCCCTGGATGCTCGCCAGGATCACCGGTGTCTGCTCAATATATTGCCGCTGGGGCAGAGTAGAGATAAAAATATCGCCCAAGTAGCGCTCTTTAACTGCAGCTGTAGCGCCCTCAATCAAGCCAACCAAGATGCCGGAGATGACGGTGAGGTTCAAGAAAGTGAGCACCATCACCAGCACAATGAGCGCGGTGGTCCAGCGACTAGCCCGCCGCAGGTCGCGGTAGGCAAGGAAGAGTCCCACACGTGCGGAGATTAGCACTTGGCGGGGAGAGGGTAAGCGTTTGAGGAATCTCACTTGTTTAGCTTAGCTGATTTCCGGCTGTTTTTCAAAAAAATATAGACATATAAAAAATCAGTATCGTCTGTTAAAATATCCAGGTGAATAAAGAAGTGACAGGCACAGCCGGTACGCGATTTTGGCAGTTACAAGTGGCTGAGGTGGCGCGACTCTTGGGGACGGATGCGGAGAGGGGATTATCAGAGCAATCAGTTGCCGATCGTCTGCAAGTTTTTGGCAGCAACACGCTCCAAGTCTCCAAGCGCGCGGCCAGGCTCAAGATCTTCCTCAGTCAGCTCAAGAGTCCGCTGATCTTGGTTCTCATTGCGGCTGGCGTGATCACACTTGCCATCGCGCATTACCAGGATGCAATTTTTATTTTTGTGGCGGTTCTGGTTAATTCAGCGCTGGGCTTTTATCAAGAGAACAAAGCCGAGCGCGCTCTGGCCGAGCTCAAGACTTACCTCAAGCAACGGGCGCGGGTGATCCGAGGCGGCAAAGAGCGAGAGATTGATGCGGTTGATTTAGTCCCTGGCGACATCATCAGACTAGCTCAGGGTGACAGAGTGCCGGCCGATGCGCGCGTGATGTACGTGAGCGACTTCCAGGTTGATGAAGCAGTGTTGACCGGTGAGTCTTTGCCCGTTTCTAAAACATCAGAGAGATCAGCAGAGTCTGCCGGCCTTTCCGATCAGGATTCTATGGTCTTTGCTGGCACACTGGTAACGCAGGGAGTCTGTGCGGCCATCGTGTGCCGTACCGGACCGCACACCGAGTTTGGCCAGATCGCCTCGCTTATCGCCACTACCGAGAACGAACAAACACCCCTCCAGCGCGCGATTATCAACTTCAGCATCTACTCTAGTATCGTCTTGGGCGCGCTGACATTGCTAGTTTCTGGGATCGGCGTCCTGGTCGGTCACTCTCTGCTAGACATGTTCCTCATCGCCGTGGCCATTGCGGTGTCGGCGATCCCTGAGGGCTTGCCGATCTCTATGACGGTGATCCTAGCCGTGGGCGTGGAGCGGATGGCCAAGCGCAAGGGCGTGGTGCGCAAGCTAGTTGCCGCCGAGGCACTGGGTAGCACTACCGTGATTCTCACTGATAAAACCGGCACTCTGACGATGGCGCAGATGGTCTTATCTCAGCTTTTGCCATTTGGTATTAGTGAGCAGAAGTTGGTTGCTCGCGCTCTGAGCAATGCCAACGTGCTGGTGGAGAATCCGCAGGATCATCCGGACCTGTGGCGGATGAACGGCCGGATTATGGAAGCGGCTCTGGTGCGCTCGGCTGGTCTCCGGGGGATGGACTTGTTCCAGATTGAGAAAAAAGAGCATGTACTCCAGGCGATGCCGTTTAACGCGGTGCAAAAGTTCTCGGTCTCGCTGGTGAGGGAAGGAGGCAAACATCTCTTGATCTTCTTTGGTGCTCCGGATATTTTGCTCGCGCACTCGGTCTTGAGCGCGGCCAAGCGCGAGGCTCTGGCGCGGCAGATTGATGAGCTCGCGTTCTCTGGTGAGCGGGTGTTGGGCGTGGCAACCAGGGAGATCATCCACTCTGACGATTTTTCTCTCAGCAAAGACTTGCCCTTGTCTCAGCTCTCGTTTAACGGCCTGCTCACCTTCCGTGATCCGGTCCGGCCGGGGATCAAGCACGCACTCAACCGGGTGCGCGAGGCTGGTGTTAAAACAGTGATCATCACCGGCGACCATCGGGGCACGGCGCTGGCAGTGGCCCGAGAGATTGGTTTGCAAACCAGGGAGCAGTCAGTGCTTGATGCGTCTGAGCTGGCCAAGCTTGCCGAACCGGAGCTGAAGGCGCGTTTGCCGCAACTGGCTGTGATCTCCCGTGTGACGCCGTTTGATAAGCTCCGTATTGCTAAGCTCTACCAGGAGCTTGGCGAGGTGGTGGCCATGACGGGCGATGGGGTCAACGATGCGCCCAGCATCAAGCAGGCCGATGTGGGAATTGCCATGGGGTCGGGGACAGAGGTGGCACAGAGCGTGGCTGACCTTGTCTTGCTAGACGACAACTTTGAGACCATCGTGGCGGCAATTGAAGAGGGCCGTCAGATCCTGGGGAATATCAGGAAGGTGCTGGTCTACTTGCTCTCCAATGTTACCGACGGCTTGGTGTTGATCGGCGGCTCACTTCTCACTGGCTTGCCCTTGCCACTTAATCCACTACAGATCCTCTGGGTCAACTTCTTCACCGACAGCTTCCCGGCCGTCTCCTACGCCTTTGAGCGCGAGTCAGACGGCTTGAGACACAAGCCGCTCAAGCGCGGCCAGGTCAAACTTTTTGATCCGGTCATGAGATCTCTGATCCTTACCATTGGCCTCTCTACCAGTCTCTTACTCTTCGCTATTTATTATTTTCTGATCAAATTGGGTTACGAGCCCGCACTTGTCCGCACCTTTATCTTTGCCGCTTTTGGGACATATACTCTGCTGGTTGCACTCTCTGTGCGCAGTTTAGATAAAAGCCTGTTTTCTTATCCATTATTTTCCAATAAATATCTCAACGCTGGCATACTGGCGGGCTTGGCGCTGATGGCTGTGGCCGTCTATTACCCCCGCTTGCAGAGCGTCTTTAGCACCGTTAGCTTGCCACTTGCCTGGGTTATTGGAGTGCTCTTAGTTGGCCTGTGCAATATTGCCATCATTGAGGCGGCCAAGTGGTTTTTCCGCCGCCGGTCGGTTAAGATTAACTGGGACAGCAAACATGCTCACTAGTATCTTTGTTTTCATCTTTGCTCTGTATTTGGTTATCAAGGGTTCCACCATGGCAACTCGTTATGCCGGCCGCCTGGCCGAGAGCCTGCGTTTATCCAAGTATACCGTCGGCTTTATCATCGTGGCGGTGATCTCAATCCTGCCGGAGACCTTCATTGCTATCAATGCGGCCATCAAGGGTATCCCATCCTTCGGCCTCGGCATGCTCTTTGGTTCCAATGTCGCCGATCTCACGCTCGTTTTTGCCGTCCTCATCTTCTCTGCCGGCCGGAGCCTCAAAGTGGAGAGCAAGATCCTCAAGAGCCACATGGTCTATCCACTGCTCCTACTCCTGCCGCTGATCCTCGGCTTGGATGGCTACTTCTCTCGCCTAGAGGGTGTGGCACTCATCACCACCGGAGCGGCCTTCTACTATATCTCCCTGCGCAATGGTCATGCCAGCGGCAAAGCGGCCCGGTTTAGCCGTCACAGTCGTCTCTCTAGCAGTCTCTTGCTGCTATTTAGCATGCTGGTGCTCTTAACCGGAGCGCACTTCACCGTCACCTCTGCCAGCGCGCTTGCCGCCAGCTTGGGAGTCAGTCCGATCTTGGTGGGCATGTTGATCGTGGGCTTGGGCACCACCATGCCGGAGCTCTTCTTCTCTCTGCGCTCCATCCGCAAGCGCGACGACTCGCTGGCCATTGGCGATGTGCTGGGGACGGTCCTTGCCGATGCCACCGTGGTAGTCGGCATCCTCGCGCTGGTCAACCCTTTCGCTTTCCCCACCAGGATCATCTATATCACAGGCATCTTTATGGTCGCGGCGTCCTTTATGCTCTTCCAGCTCATGCGCTCGGGCCGGGCGCTCACCAGGCGCGAGGCGGTTGTCTTGTTCCTCTTCTGGTTAACTTTCGTTGTTGTAGAGTTTGTGGCGAATACTTAAGAAAGATTAGCTTTATTGAGGGAGATTTTCTTTAAATCGTCTGATTACTTTTTCTAGATCTGTAAAAACCGCAGGATCCCATCCCTTTTTTCCGTCCTTTACAATCTTTATTCTCCAAGCACTCAAGTGAGCGAGTTGTTTGTCGGCTTTGTTTCTTGCGTCAGACAAAACCTGAGTTATCTTCGGTTTGATGTTATCCCAATTTTGTACAAAGTCATTTGCAACAATATCGTTCGGGTAACTTCTATGGGTTTTTTTGGATAGAAAAAATCAATCAATACTCTCGCGTGTGTGGCGTAGGATTCAATTAAAAGGTTTTGCAAGTACTGGTCTCGTAATCTTTTATTAGTTTCAAAAAACATTTCTATCTCATACTCAAGCTCAACAAGTTTTTCTTGGTTCGTGGTCTCAATTCTTGTTGTCGGGTTCCAATATGTTTCGTCTGCCATTACTACGATTTTCAATTTTGGCGGAGCCGACAGGATTCGAACCTGTGAGGGTGTGACCCCTACCTCGTTAGCAGTGAGGCGCTTTCGACCACTCAGCCACGGCTCCGTTGGCTGTAAATTAGCATAATTTATCTGGATTTGCTAGCTTTATTAGTGGCGCTGGGATGTGTGATTCTCGGCAAATTGGTACTTGGTACATTGATGGCTTGCAGAAAGGAGGCGTCTCGGATGGGCATCATTAATCATTTTCGGGATCGTTGGGAATATCTCCAGTATCATGGCTGGGCGCGTTGTTGTGCTGTATTTATCTTGGCTCTGGGCGCCAGCGCGTGTGGCTTGGCGACTGTGTTGATCTGGCGCACGGGAGATGGCCGGCAGGCTTGGACCCTGGTCGGTCTTGCTCTGGGTGCGCTAGCTTTCTCGTTAGCAGAGGATCTGACGAGGGTAGACCGGGCAGACTTGGAGCGTTGCCGGCATGAGAGTAGCGCAAAGGCGTCTAGCAACAACGCAGTTGGTCGCTGTTACGATGCCGATGGAGCTGGATAGGATAAAGACTGATTGAGGCGAGTTGCAAGTCAATCCTTGCCCGCGCGGATCGCAATCCGCGCGGGCTTTTTTATTTTTCTTGCACTAGCTCGGCTCTACAAGTTACCGTGAGCAACTGCCAGACCCCTCACTTCTCTTGCTCCTGATGCTAGTAAAACTCTCTCGCACTCACGCATCGTGGCGCCCGTGGTGATCACGTCGTCTATGATTAACATATTTTGATTTGCTACTAACGCCCGACTAGAGACAGAAAAAGCGTTTTGCAGATTTGCTAATCTCTCAGCGCGAGTCTTGAGGCTCACCTGGCTTGGCGTCTCGCGTGCTTTGTGCAGGATCTTCTCGCGCAGCTTTAATCTTGCCGGATTATACGAGACGAGAGCGCGGGCCAGTAATTCCGTCTGGCTATAACCGCGACTCTTGGCGCGCGAGCTGGGAGCCGGCAAAACCAGCCAAGATTGATCGGGTTCTGATTTTAATTTTTCTAATTCTTGCCACTTTTCATAGAGTGCGGCGCCCAGATCGCGGGCCAGCGCGCGGCCTTGGCGATACTTTAGCAGTTTCACCGCGCGCTTCACTATCTGATCGTGATAATCATAGACGGCAGTAAGCGATTGATTAATTGGCGTGGCGCTGGGCAAGGCGCGGCGGCATGTAGCGCAGAGATAATTGCCACTGCTGTGGCAACGCAGACATTGCGCCGGTATGATCAGATCAATAAGTGTGGATAAGTAATTCATTTTGTAAATAAATAGACAACGCGCTTGTGATATAATAATTGAGTAATCCTAGAAGTGCCAATGGCCAATCCGTTTGAGAAATTTCTTGATTTCACCAAGCTTGCTCTTTGGCAGAAGAAAAGTGATCGGGTTCTGGGCGTGGATATCGGCGCCTCTTCAATCAAAGTGGTGCAGTTGCGCCGGGAGCGCGGTCGGGCAGTGCTGGAGACTTATGGTGAGATTGCTACTGGGCCCTACCGCCAGCTTGCGGTGGGGCAGTCGGTGGTGCTCTCGGCCGATAAGCTGGTAGACGCGACCAAGGATCTCTTCCGCGAGGCTAATATCACCACGCGCTCGGCCTCCTTTGCGATCCCGCTCGGCTCCAGTTTGCTGGTGATCATAGAGATCCCCAGAGTAGAGGAGAGTGTTTTGCCCAAAGTGGTGCCAATTGAAGCGCGCAAGTATATCCCGGTGCCAATTGGCGAGGTGGCGATAGATTGGTGGCCGATTCCCTTGCGCGAGCTCAGTCCGGAGGGGCAGGCTCCGGAGCGGATTGAAGTCTTGGTCGCGGCTATCCACAAGGGTGTGATCAGTCAGTATCAGGATCTAGCTTCCCGGATTGATGTGACACCGGACTTCTTTGAGATAGAGACTTTCAGTTCTATCCGGTCCGTCTTTGGCGGCGAGATGACGCCAACGGCAATCTTAGACATTGGCGCGGGGAGCACCAAGATGGCCATCTTGGATTACGGGATAGTGCGCGTCTCGCACACTATCCACAAGGGCTCGCAAGACATCACCGTTGCGCTCTCGCGGGCACTGGGCGTTGACTTTGCCAAAGCGGAGGAGATCAAACGGACTGTTGGCTTGAGCGAGCGGCTGGCTGGCGGGGAGGTCTCTGCTACTGTCAGTAGCTTGGTGGAGTACATCTTTAGCGAGGCGAACAAGATCATTGTTAGCTATCAGAATAAGCAGAAGAAGTCGGTGAACCGAGTGATCTTGATCGGCAGTGGCGCGCTCTTGCGCGGCTTGCTGGAGGTAGCCAAAGAGAGCTTTGAGATCCCCGTAGAGCTTGGCCAGCCTTTTACTAAAGTAGAAACGCCGCCTTTCCTCGCACCAGTACTCAACGAGGCGGGTCCCGGCTTTGCCGTAGCGATTGGTTTGGCGCTCCGCCACTTACAGAACTTGGGCTAGTATGATTTAATATAAGCAGTCAAGTAAAAATAAATCATGGATCGCGATACGCAAACGTCCTTCATCCCCAAGTCTGCACTCACCAAGAGTGTGGCGGTCTCGCCGCGCGTGGTGAGTTTGCCGATGGTAGTTACTATTTTGGTTCTACTAGTCTCACTCGTCTTCTGGGGCGGTGCTTACGCTTACCGGCGCATCTTGGTGAGTAATATTGAGAGTCCTTGTGTAGAGCGAGCCACCGGCGGACGCAGTTGCGGTCTTAAGGAGAGCATCAATCGCGCGCGGCAGGACTTGGATCAGGCCACCACGGTTTATCTCAAACGCTTAAACGATAAGCTAGCCATTGGTGCTGGTCTGGTGCGCCAGCATCAGTCAGCTGTCCCGGTGCTCAAGATGCTGGAGGAGCTCACTTTGCCCTCTATCTACTATAGCCGCTTTGAGTACGCTGACGGCAAAACACTCAATATTGAGGGACGCGCTTCCAGCTACGAGGACATTGCACTGCAAACACAAGTCTTTGTCCGCGACAAAGGTCGGATCAAGAGCTTTATCTTCTCTGATCTGGATTTAGACAGCTTTGGCAATGTGATCTTTAAGCTGGTGGTCAACTTGGAGCCAGAACTCACGTCTTATGCTCGCGCCCTAGCCACTAACCCCACTCAACCATGAACCGTCTCTTATTCCCACTGATCCTCCTTGTTGTAGCCGCTAGCGTCTTCGGCTTCTTTACGCGGCCATTGTTAGCCGAGATTGCTGGTCTCCGCGCCGAGAAGTTGAGATTAGAGACCGGCTTAGATAACGCGCGGCAGTTAAAAGAGGTCAGAGACGAGCTAATCAAGACCTCCCGCGAGTTTGCCACGGCTGACCTAGAGCGCTTGGATAAGATGTTGCCAGACAACGTAGATAACGTCCGTCTTATTATAGATATCAATAATCTGGCGCGTGGCTCGGGCATGAGTATCCGCAATATCAAGATCAAGACAGACGAACGGACGGAGGGCAAAGAGGTGATCGCCGATAGCGGACAGAAGCGCGGCGCGGTTACCCTTACTTTCTCTGTCTCAGGACCCTACACCAATTTTGCGGATTTCCTTGGTCGCTTGGCGCAGAGCCTGCGCTTGGTGGATGTAACTGGAGTCTCTTTCACTTCCAACGACAAGAACTTCTATGACTATAATGTGGAGATCCAGACTTACTGGTTGAAGTAGCGATATTTAATTAAACATGAATAAATAAACATGCGCAGTAGTAAAAGTCTCTTCAATTTTTTCCTCATCGGTATTGCTCTCGTCCTCCTCTTTTTGGGCTACAAGTTCTTGAGTCAGCCGGAGGCTCCCAGTGAGGGCGAGGGGCTGAGTGCAGAGGGCTTCTCCACCGGCGAGGCGGGGGAGAGTATCTCGGACGAGTTCCTCACCACGCTGACCGGCCTGCAGGTCTTGAACTTGCGCGGGGAGGTCTTTGCCGATTCAGTCTTCAAGAGTCTGCAAGACTCCAATATTGTGCTCACCGAGCAAGCTCCGGGTCGACCCAACCCCTTCTCTCCCGTCAATTTTGACTTTGTCCGCTCGGTGGGTGGCGCCGGAGTAGCAACTAGCAACACAGCTACCAGTACGGGCGGCGAGCTAGACAGTCTGCGAGCGCAGTGACAGCTTCATTAAATCGCTAATTAATCATGGACACCACAGCCAATATCCCCGTCGCCACCGTCGACGAGGAGCACAAGATTCCGCTTGAGGTACTCAAGTTCGTGCCCAAGAGCTCGGCGGTGTATTACCAGTTCGTGCCTCTGCGTGTGGTTAGTGGCGTGCTAGAGGTGGGCATGGTGGATACTAATAATCTGGAGACGCGTGATGCGGTCCAGTTTATTGCGTCTAAGATTGGCTTGCCCTTCAAGCTCTTTTCTATTTCTAAAGAAGACTTTGAGCGCGCGCTCCAGAGCTATGAGGGCTTGGGTAGCCAGGTGACTAAAGCACTTGGCGATCTAGATTACGAGATCCAGACGGAAGAGAAGAATCGCACCACTGCTAGCGATGTGGGGTCTAAGAAAAAAGAAGAAGTGAAGATTGTGGAAGACGCTCCGGTTACCAAGATCGTGGCTGTGATCCTCCAGCACGCCTCTGCCGGCAACGCCTCGGATATCCACATAGAGCCGACGAGTGAGAATGTGAAGGTGCGCTTCCGTGTAGACGGTTCTCTCTACGCCAGTCTCTTCCTCCCCGCCACGGTGCACGATGCAGTAGTAGCGCGCATCAAGATCCTGACAAATATGAAGTTAGACGAGCGCCGCAAGCCGCAAGACGGGCGCTTCTCCGCCAGAGTAGAGGGTCGTAAGGTGGACTTCCGTGTCTCTACCATGCCCACTTATTATGGTGAAAAGGTGGTGATCCGCATCTTGGATCCCGAGCGGCAATTACATGGCTTTAACGATCTTGGTCTCACTGCTAATAATCTAGAGACTTTCCGCCGTGCGCTCAATCGGCCCTATGGCATGATCTTAGTTACTGGCCCGACTGGCTCGGGTAAGACCTCCACGCTCTACTCCATGTTGCATGAGATAGATAGAGAGAAGAATAACGTAGTCAGTTTGGAAGATCCGGTAGAGTACAGCATTGACGGCGTGAGTCAGAGCCAGGTGCGGCCGGAGATCAATTACACTTTTGCCAACGGTCTGCGGAGTATCTTGCGTCAAGATCCGGATATCATCATGGTCGGTGAGATCCGTGATAGCGAGACAGCCAAGCTGGCGATCCAGGCGGCGCTCACCGGCCACCTGGTGCTCTCTACCTTGCACACCAATAACGCCGCCGGCGTGATACCGCGCTTGGTGGATATGGGCATTGATCCGTATCTCATCGCCGCTACTCTCATCTTGGCTGTGGCGCAGAGACTGGTGCCTACTCTCTGTGAGGAGAGTAAAGAGGCGGTGCCGCTGGAGGGTGGCATGCGCGCGCTGGTGGACAAGTATCTCTCCGAGATCCCCAAGGCGGTGAGGGAAAAGATTGAAGTGCCGCAGAATATTTACCGGCCGCAGTCATCGCCCACTTGCCCCTCGGGCACCAGGGGGCGAGTGGCAGTGTTTGAGGTCTTGGAAATGGATCGGGAGTTTGAGCAACTAATGCTCGCCACACCCACCGAGGAGGCTGTCTCCACTCTGGCAAGGCAGAAAGGTTTTCTCACTATGCGCGAGGATGCACTGCTCAAGGCCTTTGCTGGCCGGATACCCTTTGAAGAGGTGAGCAAGTTGTAATATAATTTATATTGTTATGAAAATCCTCATCATTGACGACGACAAGTTCCTGCTAGACATGTACTCGCTTAAGTTTAAAGAGCTTGGCTTTGAGGTCAGTACGGCCACAGATGGCGAAGAGGCTCTGCAACAGGTGGTAGACGGTCTCCAGCCAGACATCTTCTTGATTGACGTCATCATGCCGCGGCTAGACGGCTTCCAGCTGGTAGAGAAACTTAAAGAAAAGAGTTTGCCGGAGGGGACAGTGTTGATTATTTTATCCAACATGGGTCAGCAGACAGACATTGATAAGGGTCTGGCGCTGGGTGTGGACGGTTATATTGTAAAAGCGACCGCCACGCCCTCTGAGGTGGTGAGCAAGGCGATGGATATTGCCAAGAGCAAGGGCGCGCGTCTCAATAAATAATCTTGATCTAGCACAAAATGACAGAGTATAAAAAATATCTTGAGGAACTAATTGTAACGGTAGTCAAAGAGGGTGCCTCTGACTTGCACCTCACGGTAGGCCGGAGTCCCACGATCCGCGTCTCTGGCGACTTGATCCCGCTCGTTAAGCATCCGCCTCTCAAGGCCGAGGATACGGTTGGCTTAGTTAACGAGGTCTTAACTGCCGATAGCAAAGAGCTATTTTGGAAAAATAAAGAAATTGACTTTGCATATTCAGCCACTGGCGGGGTGCGCTTCCGTGGTAATGCCTTCTTCCAGCGCGGCTATGTGGGTGGTGCCCTGCGTCTCATCCCCAATCGCGTTTCCACACTCACCGAGCTTAATCTGCCCGAGCGCCTGGCCGACTTTGCCCGCCGGGAGCAGGGCTTCTTCCTCGTGGTGGGGCCGGTGGGGCAGGGCAAGAGCACCACTCTGGCCTCACTGATCCAGCTCATCAATACCGAGCGTGCCGAGCATATTGTGACGATTGAAGATCCCGTTGAGTACATGTTCCAGAGCGAGCAGTCCATTATTGATCAGCGTGAGGTGCGCTTTGACACCTTCAGCTTTGCCCGCGCCATGCGCAGCATGTTCCGTGAGGACGTGAACGTGGTAATGCTTGGCGAGATGCGTAGCCCCGAGACGATCTCAGCTGCTGTCACTGCCGCCGAGACGGGTCACCTCGTCTTCTCCACTCTCCACACCAACTCTGCTTCACAGACTATTGACCGCATCATTGACTCGTTCCCTGCCAACCAACAGAACCAGATCCGCATCCAGTTGGCTGGCTCGCTGGCGGGCATCTTCTCCCAGCGCCTCTTGCCGCGCGTCACCGGCGGCCAGGTGCCGGCTTATGAATTATTAGTAAACAATAACGCCGTAGCTAACCTTATCCGCGAGGGCAGGACTGCCGAGATTGATGTGGTAATAGAAACTGGCGCTGACAGTGGCATGATCAACCTGAACCAGTCACTGGCCGAGCTGGTGCGCCGCGGTGATATCACGCAAGAGACGGCTTATCGTCACTCGCTTAACCCCAAGGGTTTGGGCCGGATGCTCTAAGATATTAAATTAAATGATATTTGTTTACGAAGCAGTCACCAAAGAGAATCAGCACCAATCCGGCAATATTGATGCGCCTAGCTTGGACTTGGCTATTGCCAGTCTCCAGCGGCGGGGACTGATTATCTTAGATATTAAAAGTGAAGAAGAGAGCAAGCAGACCCTGCTCTCGCGCTACTTCATCTTCTCCGGCAAGCCTAAGATGAAGGAGATTGTCCTGCTCTCGCGGCAGATCTCCACCATGTTTGAGGCAAAAGTCTCGGCATTGGCCGCCTTTCGTCTATTAGCCAGCGAGGCGGAGAACCTAGTGCTCCGGCGCGTGCTCACCGAGGTGGCGGATGACATCAATAGCGGTATCCAGATCTCCACCGCAATGGAGAAGCATCCGCAGGTCTTCTCCAGCTTCTATGTGAGCATGGTCAAGAGCGGTGAGGAGAGCGGCAAGCTCTCGGAAGCTTTTAATTATCTTGCCTCTTACCTAGAGCGCTCACACGCGCTGGTGAGCAAGGCCAAGAACGCGCTGATTTATCCCTCCTTCATCATCCTCTCCTTCCTCGCTGTGATGGTGCTGATGCTCGTCTTTGTGATCCCCAAGCTGAGCGCGATCTTAAAAGAGACCGGCCAAGAGATCCCGATCTATACCCAGATTGTGATCAGTATCAGCCAGTTCTTTGTTGATTACGGCCTCTTTATGCTCGCGGCGCTGGTGATCATCGCTGTCTTCCTCGCCCGTTACTTGCGGAGCGACCTGGGCCACCGCTCTATCTCCTCCTTCAAGCTCTCTATCCCTTATGTGGGCGATCTCTACCGCAAGCTCTATCTCTCGCGCATCTCCGATAACCTCGCCACCATGCTTACCTCCGGCATCTCCATGGTGCGCGCGCTAGAGATCACCGCCGAGGTGGTGGATAACGATATCTACCGCCGGATCCTGATGGAGAGCGCCGAGAGCGTGAAGGGTGGCAACCAAGTCTCCGGCGTGCTGGGCAAGTATGAGGAGATGCCATCAATCATGATCCAGATGTTCCGCGTGGGTGAGGAGACGGGCAAGCTGGGCTATATCTTGGAGACCATCAGCCGCTTTTACCAGCGCGAGGTCTACGACGCTGTGGACACGCTAGTAGACTTAATAGAACCGGCCATGATCGTCTTCCTCGGCGTGGGCGTGGGCGTATTACTCACTTCCGTACTTGTGCCGATCTATAATCTGGCCAGCGGGTTCTGACCACCCCCCAACCCCCCTTCTTACTCAAGGAGGGGGTGCCCCGAGTGTTAACGAGGAGCGGGGGAGGTACTTGTCCACAGGCTATACCAGCTAGCCGATTGCACTTATCCTGGCTTGCCGTATAATGGAGAGCATAATGGTCAGGTTGACCGTTAACGGTATTTATTATTAAAAAAGTCGAAAAGATAGTTTATTAAGTAATTCATTATAATGAAATTGAATCTTAAGAAAGGCCTCGCCCGTAAGGCTATGGCCGAGGGTTTCACCCTCATTGAGCTCTTGGTGGTTATCGCCATCATCGGTATCTTGAGTGGTATCGTGTTGACGAGCTTGGGTAGCGCGAGAACGAAGGCAAATCAAGCCGCTTTCAAGGCAGAGATGCAATCTTTGCTACCGGCGGTGATTATAGATTGTGATGATGGTACTGGTTCTGCTATTGCACAAGGTAGCACTCATGCTGCGATTGCGGCTCCGACCTGTACCCCTGGTGGGTCGTGGACGCCGTTTGAAGTTAGTCCCACCAACGGCATCACTGAATGTGCCACGATTGCTGAAACCGGAGTCACTTACACCGGTGCTGCCTGTTAAATTATCTCGGGTTGATTCTTAGGATGATCTCCCAAAAACCCTGCCTCTGGCGGGGTTTTTGTTTGTGCTATAATTTAGAAATAGATATATGACCACCAACAAACGGGGATTTACACTCATAGAACTGTTGGTGGTGATTGCGATTATCGGAATCTTAGCTGGCGTTACCCTAGTGTGGCTCTCTGGCACGCGGGAGCGGGGGAGGGAGGCCGCCATCAAGAGCAAAGCGCGTGAGCTGGTGAGCCAGGCCGAGCTCTACTTTAATGAGAAAGGTTACGGTTTGCCGGAGAACTATTATAATCTTAATGACTGCCAGGCGATGATGGATGAGATACCCAATCCACCCGAGACTGGTACCATATTTAGCGAGAGCGAGGGTGTCCGGCAAATTTTACTTAAGTTGGAGGAATTGACCGGTTATCCACTGAGTGACGCTACTTGTAATCTGGAACCAGCAAGTGGTCCGGTGGCGGATAGTTGGCTGGTATCGGTGCAGTATGGGCCGGGCGAGTTCTGGTGTATTGATAACTTGGGCCGTGGTCAGCGGCGTGAGACCCAAGTCCCCAGCGGCCCGGGGACTCACCCTACCAATTGTGATTACTAAGATGCGCACACAAGAGCAAGGCTTCACTCTCATTGAATTGCTGATCGTGATTGCGATCATTGGTATTATTGCTGGTATCAGTATGGTTTTCCTCGGTGGCGCCCGGCAGGAGGCGCGGGAGAAGGCTATAATTTCTCAGATGATCCAATTGCCAACTCTGATGGAAGTCTTGTCTGATACTCAGCCACCCGAGTCTGGTTATTCCAGTCTGTGTCTCCACTCCGATGTGGTGAACTTGATTGATGGTATAGAGCGCGCCGCTCGGGTGCCGTCTAATTTTTGCTCCGGGGCTAACCCAGATTGCCAGTGCTTTGACCAGGCCACTGACTGGTTCTTCTCCATCCAGCCACCAGACTATGATGCCCCGTTCTGTATTAGCAATACCGATAGCTTGGTTACGCCAGCCGAGGTTGGGGTGGAGTCCACTTGTGGAGATTTATAAGACCCTACTTGCGGCGGATTTCTGTTATAATTAATCTGTGGGAACGCTGGCTTATCTCATCGTTTTCTGCTTCGGCCTCATCGTGGGTAGCTTCTTGAACGTTGTCATCTTCCGCTACAACACGGGGATGGGTGTGCGGGGTCGCTCGCGCTGCTTCTCCTGCGCCCGCACGCTCCGCTGGCACGAGCTCTTGCCGCTCGCAAGCTTCGCACTCCAGCGCGGGCGTTGTCGCGCTTGCTCTTCCCGCATCTCTTGGCAGTATCCAGTTGTAGAGGGACTCACAGGTTTGATTTTTGTGCTCGTCTTCTTGCAGTTTGGGTCTAGTTTATCGGCTCTACCGCTATTGCTCGCGCATCTAGTCATCGCCAGCTTGCTTGTGGTTATCCTAGTCTATGACTTCCGCCACAAGATCATCCCTGACGGTTTAGTTTATGCGTTCATCGCTCTGGCCCTGTTCACGAGCGTCTTAGACTTTAGCCTGCTCCGCTTCCTCAACCATCTCTTGGCTGGCGTCCTGATCTTCCTTTTCTTCTACTTGCTCTGGTGGGCCTCCAGTGGCCGCTGGATGGGCTTTGGCGACGCTAAGCTCGGCTTGGGCGTCGGCTTCTTGCTCGGTCTCTCGGGTGGCATTTCTGCGATCATTTTCGCTTTCTGGATTGGCGCGGCGCTGAGCTTGGCTCTGGTCGGCTTCAACCGGCTACGCAGGGGCAAGCGAGGGAGTCTTAGCCTCAAGAGCGAGATCCCGTTCGCGCCGTTTATTATTTTGGGTGTTTGGATCAATTTATTTTTCAATCTTCATGTCACCAGCTTTTTCTAAAAAATATCCTCGCGCCAGATTTCTAACGGGATTCACTCTAGCCGAGATGATGACGGTTACCGCTATCTTCCTTATCATGACGGCTGTGGTGCTGGGCAACTTGCCCGAGTTCCGCGACCGCGCCTCGCTGGAGCTGGTGGCGCAGGAGGTCTCGCTGGTCATCCGGCAGGCGCAGTCCTTTGGCGCCAATACGCGGGCCACCTTGCAAGAAGACGGCACCGAGTTCCCGTCTTACGGTATTTACTTTAATCTGAACGATGCTACCTCAGTCTTCCCCAGCGGGACCTCTTTTCGTCTTTTTGCCGATGTGGATGGCAACGGGCGTTATAGCGATAGTGAGGCGACGACCTGCGCTACGCTTGATGCCGAGTGCAGGGAGGTCTTCACTCTCACGGGTGGCCTACGGATTGAGAATCTACGGGTCTGTGGACAAGGTTGCCAGGTGCTGACTGACGACCGTTCGCTTAATATCGTTTTCGCTCGCCCCAATCCGGAGGCCTCATTTGTAGACAGCGATGGTGTAGAAGACTTCCCCGACTGCGGGGCCGCCTGTAGCCATGCTATCATTACTTTGCACTCTGCTAGGAATAATCAGACACGCGAGATCTGTGTGTGGAACACGGGCCATATCTATAGCAAAGCAGAATGTCCATGATTAAATCTCCTCGTAAAAATTTTTTAACCGGCTTCACTCTTATTGAGATCATGGTGGCAGTTTCTATCTTTGCCACTGTGGCGGTGATCGCCATCGGCGCGGTGCTGAGCGCCAATGATATTAATAAAAAAGCGCAGGCGATCAAAACAGTGATGGATAATCTCAACTTTGCGCTAGATAGCATGACGCTCAAGCTCAAGCAGGGCGGTGGCTATTATTGCGCCGCCGCGGACGACTTTGACGACTCGCCGTCTTACCCCACGGACGCGGATTCTCGGGATTGTGCCAGTGGTGGCACGGCTATCGCCTTTAAGCTCGCTACAGGCGAGACACCCTTGCCGCAGTTCATTTATCGCTTTAATGGCGATACCGGCAAGCTCCAAGTTTCTACCGGCAATGAGGGCAGCACTATGAGCCCGTTTATACCTGTGG